>NZ_JBEAFR010000053.1:0-205898 GCF_040062315.1 Klebsiella sp. GW_Kp181 | reverse complement strand
CCGTTCGATGCCACACTGCATACGAAAAATGCTTGCATGGCATAACAGTATCTACCGGCCCGCAAACGGCTTCGAACCTGTAGCCCGGCTAAGCGCAGCGCAAGCCGGGGGATGTGGCTTACAGCGTATGCTCGGTACGGGCGATAATATCGTCCTGAGCATCCGGCGACAGGGCGGTAAAGAACGCCGAGTATCCGGCCACGCGGACCACTAAATCACGATACTGGTCAGGATGTTTCTTCGCTTCCAGCAGCGTTTCGCGCGACACGATGTTGTACTGAATATGCCAGCCTTTGTGCACCTCGAAGAAGGTGCGCAGCAGCACCATCAGTTTCTGCTTATCCGACTCATTCTCCAGCGTAGCCGGGTTCAGCTTCTGGTTAAGCAGTACGCCGCCAAGAATTGAGCCGGTTGGCAGTTTACCTACCGAGCTGATCACCGCGGTCGGCCCCAGGTGGTCGGTACCGGAAGCCGGACTTGCCCCTTCCGCCAGCGGCGAGTGCGCTTTACGGCCATCCGGCGTCGCCATCGTTTGAGCGCCAAACGGCACGTTGGCGGAGATGGACGAGGTGCCGGCGTAGTAGTTACCGCCGATCGGGCCGCGGCCATAGCGCGGGTTATGATACAGCTTCAGCTCATCAATATAGGTCTGGTAGGCGCGAGCCAGCAAAATATCGACGCTATCTTCATCGTTACCGTATTTCGGCGCGCCGTTGATTAAGCGCTGGCGCAGCTGCTCGTGGGTCAGGCCTTCGAAGTCTTCAGCCAGCGCTTTGGCCAGCTCTTGTTGACCAATGACGCCCTGGTCGAACACCAGTTTCTTCACCGCCGCCAGGCTGTTGCCGAGGTTAGCGATACCGACCTGCAGACCGGATACCCAGTCATATTTCGCGCCGCCCTGCTTGATGCTCTTCGCACGTTCAATGCAGTCATCGACCAGCGCCGAGCAGAGGATATCGTGCACGTTCTCTTCCAGCATGGTATCGACCACGTACTCAATCTCGATAGATTTGCGCGTGTAGTAGCGGATCTGCGTGTCCCAGTCGGCCAGGACCTGTTCAAAGTTGTCGAAGTTGCCTTTTGACAGCGCATGTTCCTGCGGCAGGAAAACCTGGCCGCTGGTGGCGTCGCGGCCGCCTTCCAGGGTTGCCAGCATGACGCGGGCGAAGTTGATAAAGCTCATCCCGGTGCAGCGATAGCCCCATTTACCGCCGACGGCGGTTTCAATGCAGCCGATAGCGGCATAGTCGTAGGCGTCCTGCGGCTCGATCCCCAGCTTGATAAATTCCGGGATGACGATTTCATCGTTGTTGAACGCCGGCATGCCGAAGCCGCAGCGGATCACCTGCACGCAGGCGTCGAGGAAGTCGTTGCTCATGCCCGCGTGATAGCGCACGCTGAGGTTAGGCTGAGTCGAACGCAGCCTACCGCAGGATTCCAGGATGGCGTAGGAGAGCGGGTTCACCGCATCCTGCGCTTTACCGTCCACCAGATTCTGGCCGCCGATGGTGACGTTCTGATACAGCGGGCTCCCGGCGGAAGCCTTGGAGTGCGAGCCGGAGCGAATTTTGTTCACCTCCAGCAGTTTAAGCCAGCAGCAGTGCAGTAGCTCAATGGCGTGTTCGCGATCCAGAGAGTGTGCCAGCTCAACGTCGCGGCGGTAGTAAGGGTAGAGATACTGGTCCATACGGCCGAAAGAGACCGAGTGACCGTTGGACTCGATCTGCAGAATCAGCTGGATGAAATAGCACAGCTGCAGCGCCTGCCAGAAAGTTTTCGGCGGCTCATGGGCGATGATGTCGCAGTTTTCGGCAATCGCCAGCAGCTCGTCGCGGCGGGATTCACGGCTTTCCGTCGCGGCCATGCTGCGCGCCAGCCCGGCATAGCGCTTACAGTGTTCGCTCACCGCTTCCAGCACGATATCAATGGCTTTCAGGAACTGCTCGCCGTGCAGATCTTCCAGTACGGTCAGGTTAATGCGCGAACGGCGCTCGGCGACTTTCGCGCGCATGCCGTCGAGGCCTTTTTCCAGCAGCAGCGGATAGTTGACTGCAAGGTGAGCATCGCCGGAGGTCATATTGCCTTCCGCTTTGATAATGCCGGTGGCCAGCAGCGCTTTTTGCTCATCGGTGAACATGCCGTAGCAGCGGTCCTGTACCGTTTGACCGCGCCACCACGGACACACTTCGTGCAGCACGCGTTTGTTTTCTTCGCTAACGGCAAAACCGGCGCCGGGGCGATCGGCGAGGTCGTCGATCTCTTTTTCGATCCAGCTAACGGTGTATTCCGGGAAGATTGGCGCCGCGCGAACTTCGCTGGCCTGGTTGCCGACGATCAGTTCATCGTGCTTGATCCAGATTGTGCGTTCCGCCAGGTGGTGGGCCAGCGCCAGCGCGCGGCGTACCGGGATCGGCTTATCCAGATGCTGCTGATAGGCTTGGGTATAGTGCAGGGCGCGTTCGGTACAGACCGGCGGCTTGACGATATGCACCAGCGCCATTTTGTGCGCCTGTATGCGCGGGCTCAGAGTATCCAGTTTCAACGTTGTCATAAGGTTATCCTCGTAGAGTCGCCGTTAAACCTTTGCTCTGAGCATAGTGCTGCGCGAAGGCGAGCAGCTCGGGTGCAGCAAGCGGTTTATCCGGAGCGGTATAGGGCTGACTGAGTAATTGGTATTTATTCATGCCTAACGTGTGGTAAGGCAGAAAGTGGATCTCGCCAACCTTTAAACGGTCAGCGGCAAAATCGGTAATGGCGGCGATATCGCTTTCGTTGGCGTTAAAGCCCTGGATCAGCGGTACGCGAATGATGATTTTCTTTCCGGCCTGCGCGACGCGCTGCAGGTTATCCAGTACCCGACGGGCGCTGCCGTCCGTCCACTGCTGGAAAATCGCTTCGTTGACGTGCTTGAGATCGGCGAGAAACAGATCGATAAACGGCAAAGCGGGTTCGACGTATTTCCACGGCACGTGCAGGCAGGTTTCGACCGCGGTGTGGATCCCGGCGCGGTGGCTGGCCTCAAACAGCTGTCGGGCCAGCTCGGGATTCATAAACGGCTCGCCGCCGGAAAGCGTGACGCCGCCGCCGCTGCGGTCGTAAAACGGTTTGTCGCGCAGCACCGTGGCCATAATCTCTTCGACGCTTTTCTCTTCGCCGCACACCGTTAACGCCGTCGTCGGGCAACAGTCGCGCAATTTGCCGATATGCGCATCGGTGAGCTTTTCGCGATGGATAATCAGACCGTCCAGCTTACGGGTAATCACTTCCGGCGCAGCCTGCTGGCAGAGGTCGCAGCCGTCCAGGCAAAGGCGGGCGTCATACAGCAAATCCGCCGTGCGGGCGCGGCTTTCCGGGTTCTGGCACCAGCGGCAGCCCAGCGAACAGCCTTTGAGGAATACGACAGTGCGGATCCCCGGGCCGTCATGGGTTGAGTAACGCTGAATGTTGAAGATCATGATTCACCCTCTTGTTTGCATATGAAGATTAAATTACTTTCGAATGAAAGTTGTATTGATATAAATCAACAAGCAGAAGGAGGGAGGAAAATCGAGGCAAAAAAGCCGCTGCGGGTCACAAATCATCCGGCGACGGCAGTCGCCGGAAAAGGGCTAAGGCGTGCCACACACCTCACACTGAGGGTTACGCATCAATTTCATTTCGCGGAACTGGCAGCGCATGGCGTCGTACATGACGATTTTTCCCGTTGCCGGGCTGCCGTAGCGGGTCAGCAGCTTTATCGCTTCCATCGCCTGTAGCGAACCAATGGTGCCGACCAGCGGCGCCATCACCCCGGCTTCTACGCAGGTGAGGGCGTTTTCGCCAAACAGACGGCTCAGGCAGCGGTAGCAGGGTTCATCTTCCTGCCAGGTAAAAACGCTGATTTGCCCTTCCATGCGAATTGCCGCGCCGGAGACCAGCGGTGTTTTATGGCGGAAACATCCGGCGTTGAGTTGGTTACGGATCGCGACGTTGTCGGTACAGTCGAGCACCAGATCGTGGGCGGCGATTTGCGCCGCCAGCGCCTCGTCTTCCAGCCGCGCGTTGAGCGCCGTGAGCTGAACGTGGGGATTAATCCGCGCCAGCGCGGCGCGGGCGGAGTCGACCTTCGGCTGGCCGATGGTGGCGTCACTGTGCAGAGTCTGGCGCTGAAGGTTGGAGAGCGAAACGGTGTCGAAATCGAGCAGGGTAAGCAGGCCGACGCCTGCCGCCGCCAGATACTGCGCGGCGGCGCAGCCCAGCCCGCCGAGGCCGACAACCAGCACGCGGGAGGCTTTCAGCTGCTCCTGACCGTCAAAATCGAAATCGCGCAGAATAATCTGCCGGTTATAGCGCAGCATCTCCGCATCGCTCAGCTCCACGCTCATTACAGCCCTCCGAACAGATGATTAAAGGGCTCAACGTCCACCCATTCGCCCGCTTCCACGTTGCCGCGCTCGCGCTCCAGCACGATAAAGCAGTTGCCGAGGCTGAATGAGCTGAAGATATGCGATCCCTGGTGACCGGTGCTGTTAACCGTCAGTTCGCCGTCCGGACCGCGCTGCAGCACGCCGCGTTGAAAATCGAGTCGTCCGGGCGATTTTTTCAGATGGGTTGCGGCGCGCACGCGCAGACGCATCGGCTGAGCCTGCCCACCGTTGCCGGAGAGCTTCGCCAGCAGCGGCTGGACCAGCTGGTAAAAGGTTAGCGTTGCGGAAACCGGGTTACCCGGCAGACCGCAAAACCAGCTGTGGTTGAGCTTGCCGAAAGCGAAAGGTTTACCCGGTTTAATCGCCAGCTTCCAGAAGCCGATTTCACCCAGTTCTTCGAGAATCGCTTTGGTGTAGTCTGCTTCGCCGACGGAGACGCCGCCGGAGCTAATCACCACGTCTGCCTGTCGATCGGCCTCGATAAAGACTTCCCGCAGCTTAGCCGGATCGTCGGGAATAATGCCGAGGTTAATGACCTCGCAGCCCAGCTCCTGCAGCATCAGGTGTACCGCCAGGCGATTAGTATCGTAAATTTGCCCGTCGGCGAGGGGCTGGCCCGGCAGCTGGAGTTCATCGCCGGTAGAGAAAACCGCCACGCGCACTTTGCGTATCACCTCGACGTCGGCAATCCCCAGCGAGGCCAGAACCGGCAGCTCGGCAACGGTCAGGCGGGTGCCAGCAGGGAAAACGACCGCACCGTGGGCGATATCTTCGCCGAGACGACGGATATTCTGTCCGCTTTTCACCGGCGCGAGGAAGCGGATGCCCCCATCGGTTTGTTCCGTCTGCTCCTGCATCACCACCGCGTCGCAGCCTTCCGGCACCGGAGCGCCGGTCATAATGCGGATACAGGTGCCCGCCGGCCAGTCACCGTTAAAAGGTTGACCGGCGAAGGCCTTGCCGGTGACCGGCAGCGCTGCGCCGTCGGTGAGATCCGCCAGGCGTACCGCATAGCCGTCCATTGCCGAGTTATCAAAACCGGGCACGTTGAGCGGTGAAACGAGATCATGGGCGGTCACGCGCGAAAAGGCCTGCAACAGCGGTACGGTTTCCGTCGCATTCAGCGGCGTAATACGATTGAGCATCTGGGTCAGGGCTGTGTCGAGCGGCATCAGTCCGGCGGTAAAATCCATGGGTTTCTCCTGCGGGCAAACATCGAAAACGCCTATTATACCTTAAATAATTCGCGTTGCAGGCAGGCGGCGACGTAGGGACAAATTCGTCGGGAACGAATTTGAACAGCTGAAGGCTGCCTCTGGTGAGGGACAAGGATGTCCCTCATTACATCCCCGGGAGCTTACTTCAGTAAGTGACTGGGGTGAGCGACAAATCTGTACGGAACAGATTTGAACGCCGTGTAACGGCGGCCCGTCAGGGCGAGGCTCATGGATGAGCCGAGTAACGAAGCCAACGCACATGCAACTTGAAGTATGACGGGTATATGGCAGAAAAGAGAGACGGGCTATAACCCACCTGGGTACAAGCTTTACATCACCCTCCGCTCTTTCTATATTCAAAAATTGTATAGGACAGTCAGCACGATAATGATATTTATACACTTTATCGTTAAGGAATGGCGCGATGGGTAAGGCGGTTATAGCAATTCATGGCGGAGCCGGGGCGATTAGCCGCGCGCAGATGACGCCGGAGCGCGAGCGGGAGTACGTGGCAGCGCTGTCGGCGATTGTCGATAGTGGACAAAAAATGCTGGCGGCCGGGGCCAGCGCGCTGGATACGGTAACCGAAGCAGTTCGGCTGCTGGAAGAGTGCCCGCTATTTAATGCCGGTATTGGCTCCGTGTTTACCCGCGATAGTCGCCATGAACTCGATGCCTGCGTCATGGATGGTTACAGCCTACAGGCGGGAGCCGTGGCCGGCGTTCAGCATTTACGCAATCCGGTGCTGGCGGCGCGGCTGGTGCTGGAGCAAAGTCCGCACGTGCTGCTGATTGGCGAAGGGGCGGAAGCGTTTGCCGCTTCCCGCGGTATGGCGCGCGTCGATAACAGCTTGTTTTCTACTCCTGATCGTTTACTGCAGCTGCGTCAGGCGCAGGAAGGTGACGATATCGTGCTCGATCACCACGCCGCGCCGCTGGATGAGCGGCACAAAATGGGGACCGTCGGCGCGGTAGCCATGGATCTGACGGGCAACCTCGCGGCGGCGACCTCAACCGGCGGGATGACCAATAAGCTACCGGGACGCGTCGGCGACAGCCCGCTGCCGGGTGCGGGCTGCTACGCCAATAACGCCAGCGTCGCCGTGTCCTGTACCGGTACCGGGGAAGTGTTTATGCGGACCCTGGCGGCCTACGATATTTCGGCGCTGATGGAGTATAGCCAGCTCAGCCTGCAGGAGGCCTGCGAAAGGGTAGTGATGGAGAAGCTTCCGGCGCTGGGCGGTAGCGGCGGCCTGATCGCCATCGACAGAGAAGGCAACGTGGCGCTGCCGTTTAACAGCGAAGGCATGTACCGTGCCTGGTGTTATGCGGGCGATACGCCCACGATTGGTATTTATCGCGAATAAGAGGAAAGGGCGTTGCCGCATAGTCAAGAAATCGATGCCGATGATGTTCTGCAGGTGCGCGGCCTGAACGTCGTGTTTAATCAGCAACAGCAGGCTTTTTCTGCCGTCCGCGACCTGTCGTTTACCCTGCGGCGCGGCGAAACGCTGGCGATTGTCGGCGAGTCGGGCTCGGGAAAATCGGTGACCTCGCTGGCCCTGATGCGCCTGCTCGATCGGGCGGTCAGCGAAGTGCGCAGCGATGCGCTACTTCTGCGCCGTCGCAGTCGGCAGGTGATTGAGCTGAGCGAACAGTCTGACGCTGAAATGCGCGGCGTGCGCGGCGCGGATATGGCGATGATTTTCCAGGAGCCGATGACCTCGCTCAATCCGGTCTTCACCATCGGCGAGCAGATTGCCGAATCTATCCGCTTACATCAGGGCCTGAAGCATGATGATGCCCTGCGCGAAGCGAAAAAAATGCTCGATCAGGTGCGCATTCCGGAAGCGGAAGCCATGCTCTCACGCTATCCGCACCAGCTTTCCGGCGGGATGCGTCAGCGGGTGATGATCGCCATGGCGCTCTCCTGTCGTCCGGCGGTGCTGATTGCCGATGAACCGACGACCGCGCTGGACGTCACTATCCAGGCGCAGATCTTACAGCTGATTGCCGTCCTGCAAAAAGAGATGGCGATGGGCGTTATCTTTATTACCCACGATATGGGGGTAGTCGCCGATATCGCCGACCGCGTGCTGGTGATGTATCGCGGCGAAGCGGTGGAAACCGGCAGCGTGGAAGAGATTTTTCGCGCGCCGAAGCACCCGTATACCCAGGCGCTGCTGGCCGCGGTGCCGCGGCTGGGCGCGATGCGCGGCACTTCGCTGCCGCGTCGCTTCCCGCTGTTAAACCAGAGCCCGTCGTCGGAGGGGCAGAACACCGTTGTGGCCGGAGAACCGATCCTTAAAGTTCGCGATCTGGTGGCGCGCTTCCCGCTGCGTAGCGGAATTCTCAACCGCGTAACCCGTGAGGTGCATGCGGTCGAAAAGGTCAGCTTTGATTTATGGCCCGGCGAAACCCTGAGCCTGGTGGGCGAGTCCGGGTGCGGTAAATCGACGACCGGCCGGGCGCTGCTGAGGCTGGTAGAGACCCAGGGCGGCAGCATTATCTTCAACGGCCAGCGAATTGATACGCTAACGGGCGGTAAGCTTCAGGCGCTGCGCCGCGATATTCAGTTTATTTTTCAGGACCCGTACGCTTCCCTCGACCCACGGCAAACGGTGGGCTATTCGATTATGGAGCCGCTGCGGGTGCATCGGCTGCTGGAGGGCGATGCCGCCCGCGAACGGGTCAGCTGGCTACTGGAACGCGTCGGGCTGGAGCCGGAACATGCGTGGCGCTACCCGCACGAGTTTTCCGGCGGCCAGCGGCAGCGCATCTGTATTGCCCGCGCGCTGGCGCTCAATCCGAAAGTGGTGATTGCCGATGAGTCGGTATCGGCGCTGGACGTGTCGATTCGCGCGCAAATTATCAATCTGATGCTCGATCTACAGCGTGAGATGGGCATCGCATTTCTGTTTATCTCCCATGACATGGCGGTGGTTGAGCGCATCAGCCACCGCGTGGCGGTGATGTATCGCGGGCGTATTGTCGAGATTGGCCCGCGCCGCGCCGTGTTTGAAAACCCGCAGCACCCCTATACCCGTAAACTGATGGCCGCCGTTCCGGTGGCTGACCCTGCGCATCGCCGTCCGCAGCGTGTGCTGCTCTCCGACGAGCTGCCGGGTAACATTTTCAAGCGGGGCGAAGAGGGGATCAGTACGCCGTTACAGCAGGTGGGGCCGGGGCACTTTGTCGCCAGAGAGTCCGCCGCCGACGTGCTGGCGCGCTAACAACGACACCAATAATGCAGCATTTCAGGAGAACAACATGACTCAACGCGTATCAGGCAAATGGCTGTTGGCGCTGGGCGTCGCCTCGGCGCTGACAGCCGCTCCGGCTCTGGCCGCAAAAGATGTGGTGGTGGCGGTCGGTTCTAATTTTACGACCCTCGACCCGTATGATGCTAACGACACGCTGTCGCAGGCCGTCGCCAAGTCCTTCTATCAAGGGCTGTTCGGCCTCGATAAAGAGATGAAGCTACAGAACGTGCTGGCGGAAAGCTATACCGTTTCCCCGGACGGCCTGGTGTATACCATTAAGCTACATCCGGGGGTGAAGTTCCAGGACGGTACCGAGTTTAATGCCGAAGCGGTTAAGGCGAACCTCGATCGCGCCAGCAACCCGGAAAACCATCTCAAGCGTTATAACCTGTATAAAAATATCGCCAGCACCGAAGCGGTAGACCCGACCACGGTGAAAATTACCCTCAAACAGCCTTTCTCGGCGTTCATTAACATTCTGGCCCATCCGGCGACGGCGATGATTTCTCCGGCGGCGCTGAAGAAATATGGTAAAGAGATTGGCTTCCATCCGGTTGGCACCGGGCCTTATCAGCTCGATACCTGGAACCAGACCGATTTTGTGAAAGTGAAAAAATTCGCCGGTTACTGGCAGCCAGGGCTGCCGAAGCTGGACTCCATCACCTGGCGCCCGGTCGTGGATAATAATACCCGCGCGGCGATGCTGCAGACCGGCGAAGCGCAGTTTGCATTCCCGATCCCCTACGAGCAAGCGCCGCTGCTGGAGAAAAACAGCAAGCTAGAGCTGGTGGCCAGCCCGTCAATTATGCAGCGCTATATCAGCATGAACGTGACGCAGAAGCCGTTCGATAATCCCAAAGTGCGCGAAGCGATTAACTACGCTATCAACCGTCAGGCGCTGGTAAAAGTCGCTTTTGCCGGCTACGCCACACCGGCGACCGGCGTGGTGCCGCCGTCTATCGCCTATGCTGAAAGCTACAGCGCCTGGCCGTACGATCCGGCTAAAGCTCGTGAGCTGCTGAAAGAGGCGGGTTATCCGAATGGCTTTACCACGACGCTATGGTCATCGCACAACCACAGCACGGCGCAGAAAGTACTGCAGTTTACCCAGCAGCAGCTGGCGCAGGTGGGCATTAAGGCGCAGCTGACGGCGATGGATGCGGGCCAGCGCGCGGCGGAAGTTGAAGGTAAGGGACAGAAAGAGAGCGGCGTACGCATGTTCTACACCGGCTGGACGGCGTCGACCGGGGAAGCCGACTGGGCGCTTTCGCCGCTGTTTGCGTCGCAAAACTGGCCGCCGACCCTGTTTAATACGGCTTTCTACAGCAATCCGCAGGTCGATAAAGATCTCAATGACGCGCTGAAAACCACCGATGCGCAGGAAAAAACGCGGCTGTATAAAGACGCGCAGGATACTATCTGGAAAGAGTCGCCGTGGGTGCCGCTGGTCGTAGAAAAGCTGGTCTCGGCGCACAGTAAAAATCTGACCGGGTTCTACATCCAGCCGGATACCGGATTTAGCTTTGAACAGGCGGATCTTAAGTAGAGAGTTGTGGGTCCCCGGGCGCAGGCTGCGGGGAATTTGCGCAAGGAGAAGCATGCTCAATTATGTGATTAAACGCCTGCTGGGGCTGATCCCCACGCTGCTGATTGTAGCGGTGCTGGTGTTTCTGTTCGTGCATATGCTGCCCGGGGATCCGGCTCGGCTGATTGCCGGGCCGGAAGCCGATGCCCAGGTGGTGGGAATGGTGCGCCAGCAGCTTGGGCTCGATCGCCCGCTGCACGTGCAGTTCTGGCACTATATCAGCAACATTTTGCAGGGCGACTTCGGCACCTCGATGGCTTCCCGCCGCCCGGTGAGCAGCGAAATCGCCAGCCGTTTTATGCCCACTTTCTGGCTGACGATTGCCAGTATGGGCTGGGCGGTCATCTTCGGGATGGCGGCAGGGATCGTGGCGGCCGTGTGGCGCAATCGCTGGCCGGATCGTATAGGCATGGCGCTGGCGGTCACCGGCATCTCGTTCCCGGCCTTTGCGCTCGGTATGCTTTTGATGCAGATCTTTTCCGTTGAACTGGGCTGGCTGCCGACGGTGGGCGCCGACAGCTGGCGGCACTATATTCTGCCTTCGCTCACCCTGGGCGCGGCGGTGGCGGCGGTGATGGCGCGTTTTACCCGCGCCTCGTTCGTCGATGTTCTGCATGAAGACTATATGCGCACCGCGCGGGCGAAAGGCGTCAGCGAAACGCTGGTGGTGCTCAAGCACGGCCTGCGCAACGCGATGATCCCGGTCGTCACTATGATGGGGCTACAGTTCGGCTTTTTGCTCGGCGGTTCAATCGTGGTGGAAAAGGTCTTTAACTGGCCTGGTCTCGGACGTCTGCTGGTGGACTCGGTGGAGATGCGCGATTACCCGGTGATTCAGGCGGAAGTGCTCCTGTTTTCGCTGGAGTTTATTCTTATTAATTTAGTGGTGGACGTACTGTATGCCGCCATTAATCCGGCTATCAGGTATAAGTAAGGTGCGATTGCTCAACTGGAGAAGACAAGCGGTTATCAACGCGATGCCGGGGGTTAAACCCGGGCAGATACGTACCCCGTGGCACGAGTTCTGGCGGCGGTTTCGCGGCCAGCCGGTGGCGATGGGCGCGGGGATATTTGTGCTGCTGCTGATTGCGGTGGCGATCGTGGCGCCGTGGATCGCGCCGTTCGATGCGGAAAACTATTTTGACTACGATCGGCTCAACGATGGCCCGTCGATGATGCACTGGTTCGGCGTTGATTCGCTGGGGCGCGATATTTTTAGCCGGGTGCTGGTCGGCGCGCAGATTTCGCTGGCCGCCGGGGTACTGGCGGTATTGATCGGCGCGGCTATCGGCACCGTACTTGGGCTACTGGCCGGGTATTACGAAGGCTGGTGGGATCGCATCATTATGCGCATCTGCGATGTGCTGTTTGCTTTCCCTGGCATTCTTCTGGCGATTGCCGTCGTGGCGGTGATGGGCAGCGGAATGTCGAACGTCATCATCGCGGTGGCGATCTTTTCGATCCCGGCATTTGCGCGTCTGGTGCGCGGCAATACGCTGGTGCTTAAGCAGCAGACTTTTATAGAGTCGGCGCGCAGCATTGGCGCCAGCGACGCTAACATTCTGTTTAACCACATTTTGCCCGGAACGGTATCATCGATTGTGGTCTACTTTACGATGCGCATCGGAGTGTCGATTATCTCTGCCGCCAGCCTGTCATTTCTGGGCCTTGGCGCGCAGCCGCCGACGCCGGAGTGGGGGGCAATGCTGAACGAGGCGCGGGCGGATATGGTGATGGCGCCGCACGTGGCGCTGTTCCCGGCAATTGCCATTTTTCTGACGGTGCTGGCGTTTAACCTGCTGGGTGATGGCCTGCGCGATGCGCTGGATCCGAAGATAAAAGGTTAGGCGTTCGAGGATTGTGCAGCCCGGACAGGTGTCCGGGAAAGCACATCGCACGCTAATCCTGTGCGGATTTGTCGCCCGGATAGGGCGCATGAGCGCCGCTATCCGGGACAGGTTCAGCGGGCGGAATTAAACCCGGCTGCCCCACAGATCGTATTCGTCGGCGTGTTCGACTTTCACTCGCACAACGTCGCCCGGTTTGACTTTACTTTCGCCGTTGAGGTACACCGCGCCGTCGATTTCTGGCGCATCGGCCATGCTGCGGCCAATGGCTCCTTCTTCATCGACTTCGTCGATCAGCACCATAATTTCGCGGCCGACTTTCTCCTGCAGACGCTCGGCGGAGATCTGCTGCTGAAGCTGCATAAAGCGGTTCCAGCGCTCTTCTTTAACGTCTTCCGGTACCTGATCCGCCAGTTCGTTGGCGGTCGCGCCTTCTACCGGGCTGTACTTGAAGCAGCCGACTCGGTCGAGGCGGGCTTCCTTCAGGAAGTCCAGCAGCATCTGGAAATCTTCTTCCGTCTCGCCCGGGAAGCCGACGATAAAGGTCGAGCGCAGGGTGAGTTCCGGGCAGACTTCGCGCCACTGCTTGATACGCGCCAGCTGACGGTCGGCGGAGCCCGGACGCTTCATCATCTTGAGAATGCGCGGGCTGGCGTGCTGCAGCGGGATATCGAGGTAGGGCAGAATTTTGCCTTCCGCCATCAGCGGGATCACATCATCAACGTGCGGATAGGGATAGACGTAGTGCAGGCGCACCCAGATGCCAAGCTTAGCCAGTTCTTCGCACAGGCTAACCATGCTGGTTTTAACCGGCATACCGTTGTGGAAGCCGCTGCGATGTTTAACATCGACGCCGTAGGCGGAGGTGTCCTGAGAAATCACCAGCAGCTCTTTTACCCCCGCGTCGGCCAGGCGTTTGGCTTCCGCCAGCACTTCACCAATCGGACGGCTGACGAGATCGCCGCGCATGGACGGGATGATGCAGAAGGTGCAGCGATGGTTGCAGCCTTCAGAAATTTTTAAGTAAGCGTAATGACGCGGCGTCAGCTTCACGCCCTGTTCCGGCACCAGGCTCAGGAACGGGTTATGTTTAGGCTTCGGCGCGTAGTGGTGGACGTGCTCCAGCACCTGTTCATAGCTGTGCGGGCCGGTAATTTCCAGCACCTTCGGATGCACCTCGCGGATCTGATCTTCTTTTGCGCCCAGGCAGCCGGTGACGATCACTTTGCCGTTTTCTTTCAACGCTTCGCCAATCGCTTCCAGCGACTCCTGCACGGCGCTATCGATAAAGCCGCAGGTGTTAACGATAACCATATCAGCGTTATCGTAGGAGGGAACCACATCATACCCTTCGGTACGCAGTTCAGTCAGGATACGTTCTGAGTCCACCAGATTTTTCGGGCAGCCCAGAGAGACAAAGCCGATCTTCGGCTGAGGGGTGACATTGCTCATAGCTTAAAAAGTGTTCAATTATTGGGATGGTCAGGGCAGGGATTCTACAGAGATCGGCGGAAAGTTTATACTCCTTTTCTTGTTAGCCCGCAGACAGCAGCATCTCTTTTTACGGCGTTGATTATCCGTATTGTTGAGAAAAATAACGCCGTTATTCATCTTTTGCCGCCGGAGCCAGCGCAGGTGGTTTAAATCAGGTTTAAGCCAGAGACAGTAAAATAGTCACTGCTATGGATTTTCATTTTTTATCAGGTTTCCGATGTTTAAAAAGTTGGGTGGTTCAGCGTGCGCGCTGGTAATGATTGGCACAGCGCCAGTTTATGCCGACGAGCTGGCGTTATATTCAGTGAATACCGGTTCATTTGTCTATCATATGACCGGCAATCACGGCCAATATAACGAAAAATTCAATAATCAATTTTTTTCCGTTGAGCGAAAGCTGTCGGCAGATTCAAAGTACAGCCTGTTAGTCGGGACCATGAAAAATAGTTTTGACGATCGCTGCCTCTCTCTGGGGGCAAGGAGAGACTGGTATGCGGGGACAAATGGCTGGACGTTTAAGGGCGTCTATGCCTACACCGGGGAGTTCTTCTTTAAAGCTTTTAGCGATTGCGGCGATTCAGGTACCTATCGAACGGCGAAGAAACTGACCGGCGTCGGTTTCTCTCCCTATATTTATCATGGCCTGCAGTACAATTTTACCCCTTATTTCGGCGTAGAAACCGGGATTATTATCCCGGCGATATTTGTGGTGAGCGTGCAGTGGAGTTTTCGTTGATTCGCCCGAAAGCCGCTTCCGGGCGAATTGATGATTAATGGCTTTGCGCAACGCCAGCGCCTGGCGCAGACCCCGGCGCGGTCGGTTCTCTATTATCGCGAAGCGTAAATACCGAAATTAACGTAAATACCCCGGCGACACCGCCCAGGATATAATACGTCTGCGCGAAGCCGATAGTGTCATACAAATACCCCGCCAGCGGCGAGTAAACGGCGGTGGCGATGGAGGCGACAAACAGCACCAGCAGGTAAACCGTCGATGACAGCTTGTTGTCGAAGTTGGCGGCAATGAATTTAAATACCGACACCAGGATCAGCGGTTTTTCCAGCGCATGCATCATTTTGACTGCGCCGATCCACACCGGACCCAGCGGGATCGCGGAGCCTACGATACGGACCGACATGATCAGTCCGGCGATGATCAGCGCCCACTTCGCGCCGGTGCGGTTTACAAACCACGGCATCAGGCATAAAAACAGCGTCTCCCCGCACACCTGAATGGAGGCCAGAATGCCGTACCAGCGATTCCCCTCCTCGGGCGTCGGGAACTGCAGGGAAAAGTACTGGGCAAACTGCTGATCGTAGGTATCGTAGATTTGCGTGACGAAAAGGGTAAAGACCAGCAGCATCCAGAACTGCCCGTTCTTCGCCAGCTCCAGGGCATGGGAAACTTTCAGCGCGCTGGTTTTCTGCATCTCCGCTTCGCTCAGTTCGATTTTGGTCAGCATAAAACAGATCGCGGCAATCACAATGGCGATGCTGGCCAGCCAGAAAGCAAGGTTCGGATTGCTGTCGATATACTTACCGACGATCCACGCCGCGGCGGCCCAGCCTAACGATCCCCACATCCTTACGCGGCCATATTCGAACTGGTAGCGCCGCGAAATTTTATCGATATACGAATCGATCACCCCGCAGCCGGAGTTAAAAATAATCCCCAGGTATACCCCGCCGAGCAGCGCGCCCAGCCAGAAGCTGTGCACCAGCAGCGGAGCATATAAATAAATAAAGAACGGACCCACCGGTAGCAGCATGGCGACGAGAAACCAGATGAGTCGTTTTTTCAGGCCGAATTTATCGGAAATAAAGCCAAAGAAGGGCTGCATCAGCAGGGCAATAAAGGCGTTAACCGAGTAGAGCAGGCCGGTTTTCGTGGCGCTAATCCCGAGATGCTGGGTCGTCCAGATAACAAAGAATGCCATGGTCGAGGACCAGGCGAAGAGGTAGAGGAAGTCGAAAAGACTCAACAAGATATAGTTTCTTCTGCCGGGATTAATCATTTCTGTTCCTTCAAGCGATAGCGTCAAAGGTTACAAGCAAGATAGAGCAACCTGCTGCGACCTGTTTTGTTATACGTATTACATATTTGTGAGGTGATATGACACCCGGCGACATTTTCAGGCAATGTGAATGGCGCTAATTTGTGATCATTGCAGCAAAAAAATAATTTTTCATCACATGAAAAAGAATTGATCTTGATTGAGAGCGTATAACATTTTTGCTTGAGGGGCGCAGGTTGAGCAGGCGAGGATTATAATCTTAGTTGTAACATTGTAAATAATGTTAATGACCTGAGAATTATTGATCTCACACAGCGTTTTGTACAAAAAATAACCATATTATAATTATGGTGAAGGACGATAGAGGAGGAACTGAGATGAGCGTTGACAGACTGTATCGTAACCTGATGAATAAGCTGATTAATGCCTCCATTGATCTTGATGCTTATTTACAGTTGCGTAAAGCAAAAGGCTATATGTCAGTCAGCGAAAACGACCATCTACGTGATAACTTGTTTGAACTGTGCCATGAAATGCGTGAATACGCGCCGCGCCTGCAGCACGCCGTTGCGCCGGAGGAAAAGGAAGCCCTGCGCCTTGCGGGCGAAGCCGTCGCTTCCGCGGCGGTATGCCTGCTAAGCGGACATCATGATTGCCCGTCCTACATTGCGGTCAACGTAGATAAACTGGAAAGCTGCCTGGCGGTATTGCGGCTAAACATTCATAAATTGAATGATTTTGCCCCCATTACCCACGCCTGAGACAGGGGGAGCCTGCTCCCCCTGATTAATGTTATGTAAAAATCCCTTCCCGCTTCCCCACGCTGGCTACCCTTATCAGCATTGCTGACAAAAGGAGTATGCCATGCGCCAGACCGTCACCCTGATAGCGCTTACCGCGCTGCTGTTACCCACTGCCGTCCTTGCCGCCCGGGAGCGCGTGGAGGTGTTGCAGAACCAGCTCGAACACCCGTGGGCGCTGGCCTTCCTGCCGGACGATCGCGGTATTTTGATTACCCTGCGCGGCGGCGAACTCAAGCTCTGGCAGCGCGACAAAGGCCTCTCGTCGGCGATCCCGGGCGTACCGCAGGTCTGGGCTAACGGGCAGGGCGGTTTGCTGGACGTGGCGCTGGCACCGGACTTTGCCCAGTCGCGCCGGGTCTGGCTGAGCTATGCCGAGGGCGGGGATGAGGATAAAGCCGGGACCGCGGTGGGCTATGGCCGATTGAGCGAGGATCTCCAGCGTCTGGAAAACTTCCAGGTGGTGTTCCGCCAGCAGCCGAAGCTCTCTACCGGCAATCATTTTGGCGGACGGCTGGCGTTCGACGGTCGCGGTCATCTGTTTATCGGTCTCGGAGAGAATAACCAGCGTTCAACCGCTCAGGATCTCGATAAGCTGCAGGGAAAAGTGGTGCGGCTAACGGCTGATGGCGAGGTCCCGGCCGATAATCCTTTTGTCGGCCAGTCTGGCGTCAGGCCTGAAATCTGGTCTTACGGAATTCGTAACCCTCAGGGATTGGCGATAAACCCGTGGAGCGAGACGCTGTGGTTACATGAGCACGGGCCGCGCGGCGGGGATGAGATCAACATCGTGCAAAAAGGTAAAAACTACGGCTGGCCGCTGGCGACGCACGGCATTAACTACAGCGGCCTGCCGATCCCGGAAGCCAAAGGCAAAAAGGCGGAAGGCACCGAAGCGCCGCTATTTGTCTGGGAGAAGTCGCCGGCGGTGAGCGGTATGGCGTTTTACAACGCGCAGGTTTTTCCGCAGTGGCAACACAGGCTGTTTATCGGCGCGCTGAAGGATGAATCGCTCATTGTGCTCAAGGTTGATGGCAATAAAGTCACGGAGCAGGAGCGCATTCTGACCGATCGCGGTAGACGCATTCGCGACGTACGCGTTGGACCCGATGGTTATTTGTATGTGTTAACCGACGAATCCAACGGTGAGCTGCTGAAGGTGAGTCCGGCGGGTTAAAATCAGGTGACCGGGATCATCACCACGTTGCGCCAGGCCTGACGTTCGCCGATCTGCTGGTACCAGCGCTGCAGATGCGGGCGCGGCTGCCAGGTTTTTACCGTTTCCAGCAGGTTGTAGACGAACGGCGCGACGGCGATATCGCCGAGGCCGAAGGCATCGCCCGACAGCCACTGATGGCGCGACAGCTCGTCGTCCAGAATAGCGAACAGCGTCTCGCAGGCGGCAATACCGGCTTCAATGGCGGCAGGATCGCGTTTTTCAACCGGCGTCCTGACCAGGCCCATTAAAACGGGTCGATGGGCAGGCGAGAGCGAACCGTTGGCCCAGTCCATCCATTTTTCTCCCTGGGCGCGCTCGGCTGGCGACTCCACCCACAGGCGATTCTGACCATACTGCGCGGCCAGATAGCGGATAATGGTGTTTGATTCCCAGAGCACGACATCGGTCGTTGCATCTTTCAATAGCGGTACCAGACCGTTGGGGTTCATGGCCAGATAGGCCGGATCGTGATTCAGACCGAACTCCAGGCCTGCCAGAATTTGCTGATACGGGAGGTCGAGTTCTTCCAGCACCCAGCGCACTTTCTTCACATTGGTTGAGTTATTTCTGCCCCACAGCGTAATCATATCCGCTCCTGCTTTTTATTTCGCCGCCATTGCGGCGTAGTGAGCATTCATGTTGGAATAAAGTTAATATTCCGGCAAGTGATTTTATTCTACTGAAATTAAACGTTTTTTATGCCTACTACCTTGCGTTTGGGGCATCCTTGGGACACTACGCCAGAAAAACTGCTGTTCAGCATTTCTACCTGATTACGATCCATTTCTCCGATCCACTTCGAGTAAATCTCATAAACCATCTTCGCGTTCTCGTGACCCATCTGTCCGGCGATAAACGACGGGTTAGCACCGGCAGTTAAAAGCCAGCATGCGAACGTGTGGCGCGACTGGTAAGGGCGTCTGTTCCTTATTCCAGCCTTCTTTAATCCCGCCTCCCAACTATACCCCAGAGACTGAGAGCCGTAATACTTCGTTTCCCCGCGCCAGTTTTTGGGCGGGATAAACACGAATCGCAATTTTTGTTGTTCAGTTAAGCCATGTTCTCGGTGATGAAAAGTGATTTCGGTTTTGCTTAATGCGCCAGTTATCTTGAATTGCTCACGTAAGGCGTTCAGCGCAGGCTCAAGCAGGGTTACAGTTCTGTTCCCCGCTTCGGTTTTGGGTGGCACAAACAGCCCCTCATTAGTTTGATTACGCCTGACGTGAAGCTCACCCTTATCAAGATCTACATCCTCCCAGGCTAAAGCTGTTAGCTCGCCATGCCGAAGACCCGTAAAGATAGCTGTAGTCCAGAGCAAAGCATACCGAGGGGATAACGCTTTTATAAAACCTTCGTACTCGCTCTGGAGAAGCGGATCCGGGTCTCTCCTGGAGCGCTTAAGCATCTTTATACCTTCGTGAGGGGTATGCTCGATAAAGCCGCTCAGATTCGCCAGCTTGAGCAATGCAGTCAGATTGTTCATCAGGCCGTTGACCGTGGATACAGCTCGACCTTTTCTTTTAAGCCAGGGCGCGTGATCGCTAAATGTGTTACCAGTTAACAGTGCGTTCCTGTAATTCAACAGATCGGTATGCTGAATATCCGCAATATGCGTATTACTTCCGACGATAGCGCAAAGTGTTGCTATCCGTGATTCCGCACCTCTGAATGATGCAGCTGAAATCTCAAGCTTTTTGGCATCAAGATAAACTTTGCATAATTCACCGAATGTTTTAATTTTTTGCGTCGTGGTGAATTTTTGAAGCGCCTTTGATTCAGGAAAGTGCTCTGCATAGTCAAATTTACCTTGCTGAATCTCACTCATAATTAAAGCACGGAGATTGCCAGCTTTTTTTATATTGCTATTTGATACAGTCCAGCCCCGCAAAACTTCGCGGCAACGTATGCCGCGATATAGAAAGCTAATTCTTATTCCTTTCCCATGCAGCTCTACGCCAGCAGGCATATTCATTATGTTTCCCCGACAAGCCTATTAATCCTGGTGTAGTTGTAGAGAAGCGTTACTCTTCCTTCTGAAGCTTTTGGATCTGGTGGGTGCTTCTTATAATGAATGCCCTCGATCCATCTCCCCTCCCGGTAAGATTTAATTTGCCGGGGAGTCATATACATCTTCGCTACAATTCCCTTTTCCATCACCCATTCATCTTCTTGAGTAATATCGGCCATAAATAACCTCATGGCCGGGAAACTATAATCAGTTCCCCGGTTTAATGTTGATTATTGGAAATCAGTTCAGTTGTGTTTTTGTGTAATTCAGTCGTTCCATGCTTCCAGTTCGTTTTCGATCTCCTCGTCGATTTCGTCGTTTGTAGCTTCTTCGTCCAGGTAGTCACGCGCCTCTTTGAGGTACTTTTCCCGGCGCTCACGATACCAGGCTGAAAATTCTGGCGACCATCCGTTTGGCTCACCGTCATAGTCAACCTTAGCGTTACGTTCAGCCATGCTCTCGACCATGCTGTAAGCGGTGGTCAGCGCTGCTTCGCGGATATACCCATGGAGGTCACTCTTACGCCAGAACGGATTCACCTTAGAATCGCAGATAGGTTTAAATTCCACTTCCCAGCGACGGATACAGCGTGCATTTAGTGATTTGCTCATCGTGATACCTCCGCTTTAAGCGCTTTATACGCACGAAGCACATGTGATGTGTTCCCGGAAATAACTGTTTTCATTATAAAGAAACCGCTACGTTTAGACCGAACGGAAGGAGCCAGGAATAAGGCGGTATCAACGGCGCGGTTGTGTTGGCGGAATTCGAATACCGTGCTGGTTATAATAGCGGTTGCGATTACACCTTTATCGTTAAATTCTATTTTCATAATTATTTATTCCACGCCGCTGGCCGTAATTGAAAGTTTGCAGGCCTTGAAGGTAATGACTTACGAACTAAAGACTGCGTAGCCTTTAATTGATCTTTCTTTTTTTCCTTTTCGTTACAGATAGGGCAGTAATATGCCACTTTGCGATAAGCTCCTCGGCCAGAAGGGCGATATTGCAACTCTTCGCGTGCAAAGGAGCCGCCGCAGCTAAAGCAATGGAGTTTTTCGGCTTCCATAATTATTCCTTTGTTCAGGTGTGTGGGTACCTGCCATTTAAGGCATTAAATATTTTGGTGATAATTAAAATGAAACTTCTGTATTTACTTTGTATTGACCTGTAAGCAAGTCAGCATCGACGGAAATTAAATCTCCGTACAGGTCATAATTTAAAACAACATCACGAAATTGAAGCCCTGAAAGCGCATCCGTACGACCGCAAAACATACGGTCTTCTTCGTGCTTGGTTGCTTCATGAATATCTTTTATTGACGCCATGGCATCAGACCACATGCAACTGTTACCAATGAACTGCGCAATAGCGAGTTTGCTTTGAGCTGCTTTAACCATCGGGTTGCTTTGCAGAAAATTAGCCATTGAACACCCCCGTAACATGTAGAATTTTGATGATCGTCGCTGACCAGGCAACAAGGCAGATAGCCAGAACAATTACCAGTGAACGAAAGCCGTTTCTGCTCATCTCCTTACCCTCATGTGTATTGAGTACCTAACAGACCTTGCAATGCAGTGCCGGGTGCCTCCCGGTGATACCAGCCAGTTAACAACTGGTACCGACAGCTTCTTTTCCACCCCACTCTTCTTAGAAACGAGTGTTACCGCTTAACTGTGCCGCGTGCGCATAGCCGCATTCACTGCATTGCAAAGCCTGTTGATTTTTAGCCTTCAGGCGGCAAACCGAACGTTTTCTTCTTTCCAGTCACTGTGCGGTGATTGGTTTGGATGGGATAAACTTAGAATAACTTAAGTTTTCAATCAAGATTTATTTTGTAGAAAAACTTAAATTTGAGGGTGTGAGAAAGTAACCCATTGATTAAAATGGATTACTTAAAATTTGGAATGAGGTTACTTTTTCGAGGCGCGCTTTCTGACTTTTAGTAATTCTTCGAATCGTTGGTTGTTCATCTCTACGCGTGCTCGCAACTCATTGAGAAATCCTTCTCGATCAGAATCAGGAAGGGCATCAAAAAGCCCGAGCAGTTCTTGCTGTTCCTCCGATAACTCTTTTTCCTGGTGCGGAATAGGCTCACCTGGAATCTGGTCATCATCACCATAAAGTAGCCACGTTGGATTGCATTGCAGACCACTGCTCAAAGCAAACAGCCTCTTACCAGCTGGCTGGGTTTCATCCCTTTCCCACTGGGAGATTGTGACGTGCGAAACCTTGACCAGCTTAGCAAGAGCGGACTGAGAGAGTTTTAACTGTTTTCGCCTTTCAAGAAGGCGCGAGCCGAAGGTTTTATTTTCCATCATTAGAGAATTCTAAATTTTCTTGACTTAAGTTTCTCTACGATCAAATATCCTTAGGAAAACCTAAGGAGATAAGCCTGTGTTTAAACAAGATGCAATCAATTACTTCGGCAGCAAGTCGAAATTAGCCAAAGCTGCGGGCGTAGCCCCCGCGTCAGTTTCCGTTTGGGGTGAACTCGTTCCTGAAAAAAATGCGATGAGACTGCAACTAGCTTCTGAGGGAGTCCTGCAATACGACCCTGAAGTTTACGATCAACATGCTAAAGCAAAACGTTCTGGTGAGGTGAATCATGAAAATCAGGCATGAACGCATTCGCGAGGCCATGAATGCCTGGGCGCTTTATCCTGGTGGCCGTAAAACGCCTGTATCGGCTATTGTCGACGCGTATTTCTCCATGGGCATGACTAAGCCAGAGTTGTATGACGAAAGCCACCCTGACGCACTGAGCCGCAATATCCAGAAGATTTACCGCTGGGTTGAAAGTGATTCACCTGCATCAATCGAAAAAATCGCGCAGCTTCTCCCGGCAATTGAACGGGCTATGCCGCCGTTACTGCTGGCGCGGGTGCGTAGTTATTACTCCGCAACTTTCCGGGAACTGCTTCACCGCAAACAGCGTGTCGACGACGAAATGGAAGCGCTGTTCGGCGCAATGATTGCTATCTCTGACCGGATTGCTGATGGCGGCCCCTCCGGTAACACGCTGATTCACTAAGCGAGGTTCAACCATGCGTAACCAGTCTGCTGCTGAATTGATTGCTCGCCTGAAACGAGCGTATCCGGCGTATGAGCCGTCTCAAGGAGATTGTGCAGGCACTGGCATTCCTAAGGTCGGTTCTCGCTTCCAGCACAGACACAAAGGCCACATGGTGACGGTACTCACAGCGACAGAGAAAGATGTTTCCTACCGCAAAGCCTGCGGGGCTGTTGGCTGGGTGGGGTTGAGAGAGTTTTTACGGCTACACAATGAGGTTTCGGAATGAACAATCAGGTGTTTGAAATTGTTCAGGCCATGTCGGGGCAGGGGAACTGCATAACGATCCCCGGACCGTATCTGGATTTCTTTGCAGGAGACAGGCAACAGTATTTGCTGGCGGCCATTCTCAATCAGCTGGTGTTCTGGTCTGGCAAGTCGAGTCTGGAAAATGGCTGGTTTTACAAAGAGCACGCAGCGCTTGCCAAAGAGATTCGCGCCAAAGATGGCGACGTGGTCAGAAAAGCAATGTTCAAGATTACAGAGCAGTACCTGGCGGGGGTTATTGAGGAAGAGTTACGGCAGGTAAGCGGCACTCCGAAGAAGCATTATCGGGTCGATCAGGAGGCGCTAATCGCCAAAATATTCCCGCAAGGGGGAAATTCAAATAACCCATTGAAAAATATGGATACGGCCCAAGAGCCGAATGGAAACGGCTTAAGAGCCGAATCGAAGCAAGTGATTGAAAGTGATGGAAACGGCTCTCAAGCCGAATGCATTCGTCCCAAGAGCCGAATGGAAACGGCCCAAGAGCCGAATCCTGGAAACGGCTCTCAAGCCGAATCCTATCTCTATACAGATCTTAAAAACAGATCACTACATACAGATCATAAAAACCACGCGGGAGAGATTCTTCCTGTGGATAACTTTGCAGAGTCAGGACGTGAACCGGTCATCCCGGAAGCAAACATTCCTGACGCTACCGAAGACAGTAACCTGGCTACCGATAACGACTTCGATCTCGCGATGTGGTTCTGGTCGACCATCATCGAGATGTACGAACGCGCCGCAGAATTTGACGGCTGCCTGGCAAAGCCGAAGGAACCAAATTTTGTTCGCTGGGCACAGGCAGTTCGTCAACTGCGCCAGGAGCACGGCTGCAGCCACGACCAAATCCGCACCATGATTGAGCGTATTCAGCGCGACCAGTGGTGGTGCGGAAAGGTTCAGGACATGCCGACGCTACATCGTAAATGGCCTGAGTTGGTGCTGAAGTTGTGCCCGGTAAATCTCGCAACCGGCGGCAACCTCGGTTTTAGCGGCAAGGTTCAGGCAGATATTCCTAAGGGTTTCAGGGGCTAAGGAGTTTTTTCAATGAAAACAACCAAATCCAAGAAAACACAATACAGCGGTGAAATCACGATGATCGAATTTCTAAAAGCCAATCCTGATTTGACCACAAGAGAAATCGCAGTTGCACTGGGGCGCGGTATGTCATCTGTCGGTAATCAGCTTCGCCAGTTACACGGAACGGGTCAGATTACCCAAAGCGGCATGCGGAATGGCGCAGCAATGTGGATCTTCAACGATATGCCGTTTGGCTGCGCGAACCGGCTTCGGGCGATGTTTGAAAGCCTTCTGAGGGAGTGTCGCGGGGTCGCTCAATGAAATTACAGAAATGCCCTGATTGCGGCGCGTTACCTGAGTACCACTGGAAAGATTATACGTTTGGCTCTTGCTCTGGCGCACTGAAATGCCCCTTTGACCATTACCGAGTCCAGCAAAGCTACTGGGCTGGTGGAAAGAACAAAGCCAGGCATGCTCTGGAACAAAAATGGGCTGAGGCGGTTAATAAAAACGAGGTTAAAAATGGCTAAGAATTCAATCGACGCATACGGTGCCAGCGGCAAGACAAACGTTCTGATGTTTGAGCCGGAAAATCTGCATATTGTCACTGACAAGGCTCATCCGCTTTACGATGAACGTATTTACTTACCTCTCAGTGAAGCCATGGTGCTGAACATCATAGACCAGGGGGTTCTTGAGCCGATTATTGTCTGGAAAGACCCGGAAACGGGGCTGTCCTGCGTGGTTGATGGCCGTCAGCGTGTCCGCCATACCCTGGAAGCTAACGGGCGTCTGGAAAAAGAGGGAAAAACCCCACTGCTGGTTCCGGCAGTCACTAAACGCGGTTCAGCTGTACGCATGGCTCAGGCGATGGTCAGCGCAAACGAAATCCGTCAGGCCGATACACCGCTGGGCAGAGCCAAAAAGATGGCTGATGCGCTGGAGCGTGGGCATGACGAGGAAGACCTCGCGCTGATGTTCGGTGTCAGCGTCCCCACTGTACGCGCTACGCTAACCCTTCTGGATGCCACTCAGGCAGTCAAAGACGCGGTAGAGTCCGGCACAGTAACAGTTACCCAGGCGCGTCAACTGGCATCACTGAAACCCGAAGAACAGCGGGAAAAGGTAGCCGAAATCGAAGCGGCGACCGCTGGCACTAAAGGCCATGAAAAGGCCAGGCGTCAGCGCGCTGTGCTTGGCGAAACAAAGCCACGTCTCAAATCACGCAAAGAAATCACAAAAGCCCTTGAAGGTGCCTGCGGTGAATACGCGGCGGCACTACGCTGGGTACTGGGAGAAGCATTATGAGTATCGTTGGAGATTATTTCTTTGAATTCCCGGCATCACGTGGCGTTCAGGGCGGAGCTATTGTTCTTATGATGACAGTACCAGCGCGAACCCTAGCACGCGTCCTCGCCAGTGATAATTACGGGGATACTTTAGAGCGTTCTCAACGCGAAATTAACCCAGCACGGGCCAAGAAATTCTATGAATATCTGGTGAATGCTCATGAAAATAAAGACCCCTTCATTATCCCGCCACTTGTGGGAAACTGTAATTCAGATATTGAGTTTCAGGAGTTCGGCAATACCAACGTTGGTGTTGTTCGCTTTCCTATGGATGCAGAAATCAAACTTTTTGACGGCCAGCATCGAGCTGCGGGAATCGCCGAGTTTTGCCGTACCGTTGGCGAACCGATCCACGTACCATTAATGCTGACCCATAAGCTTTCGCTGAAAACACGACAGCAGTTCTTCTCCGACATTAACAATAATGTTTCCAAACCATCTGCGGCTATCAATATGGCCTATAACGGGCGTGATAAGAACGCGCAGGAAATGGTTAGTTTTATCAGTTTACACAGCGTGTTTTCTGAAATCACCGATTTTGAGCATAACGTCGTTCCCGCGAAAAGCGATAAGTGGGTAAGCTTCAAGGCTCTTAGTGATGCCACGGCAAAATTTTCAGGTTCCTGCTCACAAGATGATCTTGAAGGGTTATGGAATGCGTGGCTTATGTTGACAGGTTTAGATGATATTCGCCGCGGTACGAATCAGGCCGAATACAAACGCGAGTATATCCAGTTCCATGCAGTGATGATTAATGCCTTCGGTTACGCAGTGCAGCGGCTGAGCGAAGGCCGGGGAGTTCGCGGGGTCACGCTGATGATTGAGGATCTTGTTATGAATACCGGCATTGCCGAGCGTGAAGACTTTTTCCTTATTTCATCATGGGACGGAATTTGCGCCAGCTGTGAGAAAGCCAGGCCAACGGTCATTGCGAATGTATCTGCTCAAAAGGCGGCTGCATCACGTCTGATGGATGCCATCGTTAATAAAAACTTGTCCGTTAGTAGCGGTAAGGAGGCCAGCCATGACTGATATCACCAGACTTACCCAGGAGATGAAAGCGGCGGCAGAAAAAGCAAAACATGCAGGGGAAGCGCCGGTCATGCCATTTGATACTTGGATCTCCATGCTCAACAAATACCAGATTACGGTATGCCCAGATAATATTCTCGCTTTGGTAGCGGCGCTGGAGCTTAAGGAAGAGCAGCGAGCAAACTGGTTCCACATGGCGCAGAAGTTGGGGGATAACTTGGATGCGGCTGAAAAGCGCGTCGCTGAGCTGGAGCGCGAACCGGCAGCACGCATGGTCGTAACCCCTACTATCTGGAAGCATTATACTGCCGCCCAAACTGCGATTATTTACGAGAAAGCCATGACAGATGCAGGCATTAAGTGGAGAAGTATTGATGATTGATGAACGCTTAACGCATGAAGAGTTAGAATCACTATACTTGGCGATGAAATCACTCTTCGAGGTTATGGCTGAATCCGCTTCAGAGGCTGAGGTTATTGAATGCAGCCAGATAGTAAGAGCATTGTGTGAGTTACAGGAACGCCGCACCGCAATGCTCGCAGTCGCTCCACAGGAGGTGAAATGATGGACTCTTTACTGGAAGACACCTGCAAGCGTGTCATTGAGCTGGAAGGTCTGCTGCTGGTGGTCGTTGTATAAACCCGCTGTTGCGGTTTTTTTCTTTCTGTTAGCACGCTTCGGCAACTTTGTGCCGCCACCGTTCGTTGAGGTACTGGTGATGGGCAATTTTCCTGAGTTATGTCAGAAAAGGGACGCAGCCGCATGCTGTATTAAAAAGCTGAGATTGCAACTGTATCTGAAATTGTTGAATTAAATTCATGTGGTGCGCTTATTAATATGAGCTTTAGTTTAAATGATTTGGAAACTTCTCAATTTGAAAATAGTTGAATCTTTACTCCATTAAAGCTGCTATTGTCTCCTGTAAAATGGAACCATCAAGTACCGGAGCCTTCTGTTACTTGATTTTTAAGTCTTTTACTTAGGGATGACTGAGGATTTATCATGGCAAATGATTCACGAGGAAATGAGGTGGTTTTCAACCGCGCATATCTAAACTTGTGCTCTAAGAATAAGAATTTAAGTACATTGGTTATAGCCAGAGAGTTTAAGGATGATAATATTGTTGGATGTTTTTCTTTTGGCCTTAAAAAACTAATCGATATTGAGTCAAAGTGTTTGTTTTTGCGCTATAAGTACCCATGGCCAGATTTTGAAATTGAACTGGTTAAAAATAAAGGCGGTGATTACGAGTTCATGCTTTTTCATAATGATTTTCTTAAAGGTAGTGAGGTTTAAGTTAGTTATAACGATTTTTTTAATCAAATCGGATTTAATTTAATTGTTTATGTTAGACATTTTTTACCTTGAGCTTGTCTAAGGATAACATTCGAAGAGTGTCACACGCTTGCCCGACTACTTTAATCGAACAGTTTTGATGTCACTGCTCGATTAAATTTGGCCATTACGTAATCATATAAGGTCTCGTCAATATGACTTGTTTTACCACTCATGAGTTGGGCGATTTTTGTTTACTGTGACCTAAGACTCTGTCTCTCTTTAGAGAACATGACTAAAAAACCCCATAGATTCAACCCGCTACGGTGGGTTTTGTTTTCCCATGACTGATAAAAATTAACGTTTTGTGCTCTTAAGATATTGCTCATTCAGTGAGTTAGGTGTACTGTGTATTTATACAGTGTTTAGGTGGGTGATACTATGAGAATCGAAGTAACCATCGACAAGACTAAAAAACTGCCAGAAGGGGCCATTCCCGCCCTTGAAGTTGAATTGCTGCGCCGTCTTCATCAAAACTATGAAGGCTGCAAACTAAATATAAGGCGCTCAAGTACTGACGGGTTGACCGTTCTGGGTGGTGCTGACGGCGATAAAAAGCGCATAGAGCAAATCCTGCAGGAAACGTGGGAAAGTGCCGACGACTGGTTTTATTGAGCGGTAAGTAAGTGGCGGCTATGCCGCCATTGTTAACTTTTTACGCCATCTTTAGCGCGGTTATTTTTAGTGCAGTAACTCGTTGGCCGTGTTCGTTGCAGGTGGAGTGTTTCCAATGAGGTATTTATGGAAATACCGGATGATTTATTTCCAGGGTTTAAAGAGCATGCCGGGCCTGTCCTTGTTTATGTAAAAAACGGCGTGGTCGAAAGAGGCTTCCCGCTCCGTAAGGATGAGTTTGTCACCTCGCTCAGATCCCTTGATGAGGCTCGTAAAAAGGCTGGGCTTCCCCCTGTAAGTCAGGATTAAAATTAGTTATATTAATCACGGGCCTGAACAACCCTTCTTGCTAGTCACTGTGCCACGGAGAGAAACCGATGGCGCAGAAGCTACATACTCAAAAGTTGTACCTCTTTATACCGGCTATCACCAACGCTGGTGTTTCCGTTTGTCTGTCGCGCCAAGGCGGTGCGATATGAGCAAATCCAAAACAAAAGCTGAAAAGCTTCATCTTAGCCGTGTAGCCGCTCTTGGCTGCATAGTTTGCCGCAACCTTGATTACGGTGAATCACCAGCTGAAATACATCACTGCAGCTCTGGCACTGGCTTATCTGTCCGCGCTGATAACTTCCATGTCATTCCTCTTTGCCACGCCCATCATCGCACTGGTGGTTACGGCGTTGCTATTCATGCCGGCCGTAAATCATGGGAAGAGAAATTCGGTACTGAAAGCGAGTTGTTGGCGCAGGTTCTGCAGGAATTAGGGGAGACCATCGCATGACTAATCCTTACTGCGAATCTCTCACAGCCCTTCGCAACGCACCATCACATTATTTAAAAGAGGTTGGTGACCAGTGGCGAACGCCGGATCCGCTTTTCTGGGGTATCAACGCGATGTTTGGTCCGTTGATGCTGGACCTGTTTGCTGATGACAGCAACGCAAAATGCCCTGTCTGGTACACCGCAGAAGATAACGCGCTGACACAGGATTGGTCGGAAATGCTGGGCTCAATCGGTGGTGCTGCAATTGGCAACCCGCCTTACAGTCGTTCTCAATACCACGAAAAACAAGCTATCACCGGCATGACTCACATCATGAACTACGCAACTGCGCAACGAGAGAAGGGTGGGCGCTATGTGTTCCTGGTCAAATCCGCAACGAGCGAAACATGGTGGCCGGAAGATGCGGATCATGTCTGCTTTATCCGTGGGCGGATTGGTTTCGATCTGCCTGTCTGGTTTAAACCCGCCAACGACAAACAAAGGCCGACCAGCGCGTTTTTTGCTGGTGCCATAGCTGTATTTGATAAGGCCTGGCGAGGCGAGAAATTCAGTTATATCAACCGTACCGAACTGGAAGCAAAAGGCCAGGCATTTATGGCGCTGGCGCAGTTTGCCATTGATAAAAGGTGACCGCATGAAACTTGAATCTTCCCTCAAACACTTCAGCCCTCAAGGCATGCACATCAGCGACAGTATGAATAAAACAGGAGTAGAGAATAATGCGTGATATGTACGAAGTTTTAGACTGTTGGGGTGCCTGGGCTGCTGCTGATAGCAGCGGAGTTGATTGGCAACCCATTGCTGCCGGGTTTAAAGGGCTGCTACCGCGCGGTAAGAAATCACGTTTACAGTGTGATGATGATGAAGGGATAATGATTGACGGATGTGTAGCGCGATTGCGGAAATATAAGCCGGAAGAGTATGAGTTGATTATCGCTCATTTTGTTATCGGGATTTCACTACGTGCCATAGCGAAGAGGCGGAAGTGTTCGGATGGAACTGTCCGGAAAGAGCTACAGACTGCAATGGGATTTATTGATGGTCTAATGTATATGATAAGAGACACTGTACATTTTAAAATTACATAAGTTTCGTTATTTCCTTAAGACGTAGCCATGTAATGTAAAATTTTTTAAAGGTGATGAGTAACACAAATATGCCCAGTTGAAGCAACGCCTGGGCATATGTATACTCCGCATCGTTTGTTATGTAGGGTATTTTAAATTTTAATGTGTCAGGAAAAAATAATAAGATAATGAATATAATGCAAACTGAAAGCAGCCACCCCATAGTTGAGTGCATTTCTTCAGTGAACTTTCTTAAATAACCTGTTTTTCCGATGTTTTTAATAAGCGTGTTATCTTTAGCAGAGGCCATCAGGGTTATTGAACCCAACACGAAACCAAATAATATTCCGGCGAATGTAGAAATTGCAGATGCAATAGGTTGAATCTGGGCAAAAGTCAACCTTGCCGAAAGCGGTAAAGCGATGATACAAAAGGCAGCAGAGGCTAAAATATAGACATAGTTAGCCAGATTTTTAACATTCTCCTTTTTCATACCATCGCTCCTGTTTACTCGACCCTTTGCCCACCCACTCCAAAGTATGCTGCTAATTCGTCATTTTTACTATCTTTTGCTTGAGTTAATGCATCCCAAATGCTCGCAGCAAGGGGGTAGCGGCCTCCGAGCTCTACATCTGTGTAGTAAACTAACTTATCGGCGACAAGATCAATCGGGTGTTGCACACCAGTCTCGATGTCTTGTGTTTCAAGTTTCAATTTCTCAACTTCGAAGGTCTCAAGAGTTTCCGTTAGCGCTCTTTTTAATCGAGAACCCAGGTACCTATTTTCAGGATCATCGGAACGACCATCACCTCTCAGTGTAAGGTTTACTTTAGCGGAATTCGTTCCGTTTAATGTCGCAATTAATGCGTTGTTAAAATCATGTTCTACATTTTCAAAGAGTTGTGCATTTGTTGGGCGCGCTATCCCAATCTCTAGAGTTTTAATATGGACTTGGTTGCGAAGTAGCCATTCTAGACTATTTGCCTGAATAATTGGGTTAACAGTTGTATTTTGAGTACCGTTTGAGAGATATTTGCTCAACAACAACCAACTATAACAGAAACGGTTGCGTTGAATGATAAGAACTGAGTCTTGGATGTAAAAATGGAAGTACGCTTTTTCTAGTAAGTTCTCATTTGCCTCGAGTAAAATTTCTCTCTCTTGACCACCAGCGACAGCCACATGCGGAAGGTCATTTGAGCGATGCTTCCCAATAACCCCCCTATAGCCATATGCGGTTCTCTCCATAAACCGAATTTCTACCAGTTTACTACCAACTTTTCTCACTGTTTGTTGAGGTGCCTCACTGTATACATCGAATAAATTATTAAATACATCCTCAGGAGATTGTATTGCGGCATGAGCATCAGTGCTGATTGTGTTGCATTGATAAAAATCAAAGAAAAAACGTTTACTTGGCATTATTAGAAATCCCTATATCAAGGTTCTGATTCAATTAGCACAAGATAACTAAAAAACTAACGCGTACGCAAAAAGTATCGTACTCTGTTAAGAGTGGTTACTTCGATACACAGCTTAAGCTGCGAAAACCTGCCGACTGGCGGTTTTTTTGCTTTCCGGCGATACGACAGGGGTATTCGCGAGATGCATTGCATCAGTACCCCTGTCACATCGTCGTAGAGCCATACCCATAATTCACAAGCCTCAGCACTCGCTGGGGCTTTTCTATTTCAGGCTCACGGGAATCATCTACGACGTGCTTTGTTGATAAATCCAGCCCGTGAAGCCTGATTCTCTTTTCCCTCAATTTTGAGAGGATTCACAGCAATTGAGGGGGACCGATGTCTGAACCAATAACCGGCACAGGCTTAGCTGGTGGCGCTTTAACGGGGGCGAGTGTTTACGGGCTGTTAACCGGTACTGATTACGGTGTTGTGTTTGGTGCATTTGCTGGTTCTGTATTTTATATAGCGACCGCTGCCGATTTGAGCGCAACACGGCGTATGGCTTATTTCGTGGTGTCCTATATCGCCGGTGTTCTTTGCGCCGGGTTAGTAGGCTCTAAGCTATCAGCCCTTACCGGGTACAGCGATAAACCGCTGGATGCTATTGGTGCCGTAATCATTTCGGCGTTGGCCGTGAAAATACTCACCTTCCTGAATAATCAGGATATTGGCTCGCTGGTGGCGCTAATAACGCGCCGGGGAGGTTCCGGTGGTACTAAATGATCCAACAGCAACCATCAATGCTCTGTTATGCGCAGGTGTCGTGGTTACTCTCATGTTCTATCGCCGTCGAGACTCACGGCATCGGAAGTGGGTCTCCCGGCTGGCATGGCTGATAACCGTGATATACAGCTCTGTGCCGCTGGCTTATCTATGCGGCATTTACCCCTATTCAACATGGCCCACTATCGGGGCCAATATTATGATCCTTGTTGTGCTGCTGAGCGTAAGAGGCAATGTAGCGCGGCTCGTTGATGCACTGAGGCACTAATGAATCAATCTCAATTCCAGAAGGCGGCTGGTATAAGCGCCGGGTTAGCTGCGCGCTGGTTTCCGCACATTGATGCTGCGATGAAAGAATTTGGCATTACTTCTCCACTCGACCAGGCGATGTTTATTGCCCAGATGGGGCACGAGTCGGGAGGCTTTACCCGGCTGGTGGAAAATCTGAACTATGCAGCAGATAGCCTTGTGCCTACGTTTGGTAAACACCGTATCACCGCCCAGCAGGCCGCAGCACTCGGCAGAACGGCAACACAACCAGCTAATCAGCGAGCAATCGCTAATCTGGTGTATGGGGGCGAGTGGGGGAAAAAGAACCTCGGAAATCAGTTTGCCGGTGATGGCTGGAAATATCGCGGTCGCGGCCTGAAGCAAGTAACGGGCTTGAGCAACTATCGCAGCTGCGGACAGGCGCTGAAGCTCGACCTTGTTACCCAGCCTGAGCTGCTGGAGCGAGATGATTACGCTGCACGTTCGGCCGCATGGTTTTATGTCTCCCACGGTTGCCTGCTTCATTCCGGTGATGTTGAGCGCGTAACGCTGCTTATCAATGGTGGCCGCAACGGTCTGGATAAACGCCGAGCGCTGTTTAACCAGGCTAAATCAGTACTGGTGTGAGGTCGCTATGGGCATTGAAATGATTATTGGTTTGGCAACTGCATTGCTAGCCATTGTCGCTGGCGCATTTGGGTTAGGCCATTCTCGTGGCAGCAGCAAGGCAGAAGCCAAAGCCGATCAGCAGCGAACCGAAGATAATGCCGCTGCCAGCGTCGCAGCGGCGGAACGGAAAGAGGAAGCCACCAGAGAGGCCAGCAATGTACAGCAGACTGTTAGCCATATGCCTGATGACGATGTTGATCTGGAGCTGCGCGAGCAATTCACCCGCCCCGGTAGTCGTTGATACCGCGTGCAACTGGGTACGGATCATCTACCTAACAGACCACGATATCGATGTTCTCGACCGTCAGACGAAGCGCGACATTCTGGCGCACAACAAAGCAGTGCAGGCCAATTGCCCGCAATCAACCGAAAAGGCTACGAAATGAGTGAAGCAAAACCGCAGAACGGCACCACAGTAAAGGGCTACCGCACATTAACCGCGGCGACATTGAGCGCATGAACCGCCTCAAAAGCGTCAGCCGCCACTTCTGTAGTTTGCTTGATACCGAGCGAGGTGAATTGTTGGCTGTCCGTAATGGCCCGGCAATGTTAAGTGCTGAGCAGGCTCGGGAGATTGATGAAGCTTTGCGCTGCCTGGCAATCGCCCCCACCAAATGCAGGAAGCCTGTATGTGGGCTTGCCGAGCTGTAGCGCGTCCTGATGCTGATTGCTGAGCCGTTTCGATTTCTGAAGCCTAAGAGTGTACTTAAGCTTCAGAAAAGTAGTCGATCAGTTACTTGATAGGTTTACTTTCTGAGGGGAGGAAAATATTTCCGCAGTATGGGCAGATCAATGTTATATCGTTTTTAATCCTTGACAGGCTATATGTGGACTGGCGAGAGCAGTGAGGACAAGTGCTTTTTACAGGCCTGAGTGTACGTATCTTGTCTTTGAGCATAGACATGGTTTTATCCTCGTGAGTGATTGCTAACCATACACCACAGGACAGTAAATAGCTCACTTTTTAACCTTTATTTTTTTGTGACTATTTTGTTCGTACGGAAGATGGCAACGAACGATTAAATCTAATTTCGTCAGTGCAAGGCCATTGCACCTGTTCGAAGGCGAGTGAACCGGCTAATGTTTTATTTTAAAGATTTTCATCGTATGAGTGTGATGACCCCTGGCAGGATAATCATCCGTCTGGCCAGACTAATTGAATAGCAGTTATCGATTAACAAGAAGAACTGCCATTATTGTGTGGTTGCTGGTATGAAAAAAAATGAAACACACTACTCTCATTGCACCTCCGTCCCAACACCAGTCTGTCGGGGGTCAGTTACTCGTTTAAGTGATGCTCTCCCGGATGGCTCCTGAGAGTTTATTTAATTGAGAACTGCGCATGACAAAAGGCCGCATCTTTTTGCGGCCTTTTTCATAGTCATCAGAAAGGCCATCCCCGGTTTTTTTATGGTATTGCGAAGCCACTTTAGTCAGGGAGTCATCCCGGAAACAGCAAACGTAAGCGCTGAGTTGATTAAAAAACGCTCTATTGGTGATATGATAAGACCCATTTATTGAAAGGGTAATCATCATGTCATTTTTCGATTACGCATTAAAACGTATAAATATTGCGTCAAAAATAACAGTGACTTGTCCTGTTTGCGGGCATAAATCCAATCATCCGACTACAAAGGTACGCAAGGAACAGGCGTTACTCTGCCCGAGATGCAAATCACTGTTTGTCATTCACAGGTAACATGCCGCCAGACTGAAACTAACCGCCTCAGGGCGGTTTTTATTGCCTGAATTAGAGGGTCTCTTTGCGGGATGACTCTGTACTGCTAAGTCGAATGGTTGTTACTTTCTCTTTCGAAAAGATAAAAGCAGACCAGGCGCGACATTCTGGAGCACAACAAATCAGAGCAAGCGGACTGCTAAAGGAAAACTACTGATAATGAGTAAGTCCGGATTAGCTAACGACATAACAATCCGTCTCTTGGACATGATAAAATCATTACCAACGGTAATGGATTGAAAAGGAAATGATGTGTGGATGTGCTAATTGATAGTGCCATGGAAGGCTATATCTTCCTCGCTCTGGCTATGTGGCGCGTTCTGATTGTGGTATTCGTTGGGATGGCCCTCTCATTTTATGTCGTGCAAATGCGTAGAACTGCAGTCACCTTTTTGATGCTAGCTGCGGTAGTAGGGATTGCGGGTTCGATTTATACCTAAATAGCCTTTATAACTATCTCCGTTTATAGCAACCCATTGATAAATATGCGCCTCGCAATAGCGGGGCTTTTTTATTCGTGAAGGTAAACGATGCAAAATATCAAGATTGAATACGTTAATGGCGTGCTGGTGGCGCTGGAGCGGGACGGCGTGTCTTACGCGCATCTGCCTGTTTCAGCTATCCATTTCGACCATACCGCTAAGATATTCCCGCACCTCAAGATTGAGATTGAAGCTGGTGGCGCACCATTCGTACCTGCAGCACCAGCGCAACCACAACCGGAAGAGTCAGAACAGCCACCAGCTGTCGTGGAAGAAGTGCAGCCAGTAAAAGAAGGTGAGCTCTTGCCGCCGAATGATACTGCGCCACGAACGGCGCGTCGCCCCCGTCATCGCAACCGTAACCGCAACAGGAGCCAGTAATGTTTAATCGTAATGATCTGACGCTTTCACTCTTCTATGCTTCCAGCACGAATGATGACGGCGATAAGGTCGCGTCACTTACCGTTCAGGTGAACAATTCCGACATGGTGGCCATGCAGAGCAACAAGCTGCAATGCATCACTGATAAGACAGGTAAGAAGGCTTATTCCGTTGGCGAGCAGATGATCACCAATGGTTCTGATCCGCTGCTGGTTGCCCTTGAGGACTACTGGCGCCGGAACACTGAGACGGTCGTGACCGGATTTCTGAACGATGTTGGCGACTTCATCGCAGGGAACATCAGCCAGTCTTCAACGTTCCTCGGCTTCAATGGGCTGAAGGTCTTCGAGAATGAGCCGCTGGCGGCACGCATCCCCGAGGATGTGCTGCAGGCTGACGGCGGCGCGTCCGCAGGCTGAGCATTCACAGAGGTCGTTCAGTGAGCGGCCTCGATGATTGGTCAGCTATTGCAAATGACAATCATTATTGCATGGGTCCTCCCGGTGGGGTGGTCTTCCACGGGGCGGCGCGCTCGCGGGAATCGGCTAGTTTTCTGGATCCATGGTCATCATCATCATTTGCGCAGGTTTTTGATTTTATTGATGCCTGTTTTGCAATGATGTCGAAACGGTTAAAAAGTGTTCACCATCATGGATCAGGAAATCGCTTCTCTGAAGCTGAATATTAATCAGCTGGCGGGCATAACCAATGTCCACCGCCAGACGGTGGCCGCCAGGCTGAAAAATGTCGAACCAGCACCGGGCAGCAACAGCAAACTAAAACTGTTTTTAGTGACCGACGTTCTGGCTGAATTAATGATCCCCACGGTTGCAACCAGTCTGGAGGATATGCCACCGGCGGACAGGCTGGCGCACTGGAAGGCCGAGAACGAGCGGATCAAGTTTGAGCAGGATACGGGGCAGCTTATACCGGCAGATGAAGTGGCCAGAGAGTTTTCAGTCATGGCTAAAGCCGTTGTGATGGTGCTCGAAACGCTCCCCGATGTACTCGAGCGAGATTGCGCGCTTTCCCCTGCAGCGGTTGCCCGGGTGCAGAGTGTGATTGACGATTTGCGCGACCAGATGGCCCAAAAGGTCATGGAAGCCGAAGCAGAGGAGGTTGAGCCAGAGGAGGACTGATGGCAAAGCGGGCATCCGCCAGGGGGAACCGCCGGGATGTCTCCGGAATTTTACGCGCGCCACGCCGCATGCTGGTTGCCGACGCGGTAGCCGAATATATGCGTGTGCCGATGGGCGCCGGTAACTCGGTCCCATGGGATCCTAATCTGGCCCCATATGTTATAGAGCCGATGAACTGCCTGGCATCGCGTGAGTACGATGCTGTGGTATTCGTTGGCCCCGCGCGAACGGGTAAGACGATTGGCCTGATTGACGGATGGATCGTATACAGCATTGTTTGTGATCCGGCGGATATGCTGGTTATTCAGGTATCAGAAGAAAAAGCACGTGAACACTCGAAAAAACGTCTGGACCGGACATTCCGATGCAGCCCTGAAGTAAAAACCAGATTGAGTCCGCGTCGTAACGATAACAACGTTCACGATCGTACTTTCCGCGCTGGTAACTATCTGAAACTTGGCTGGCCCTCAGTCAATATTATGTCCTCGTCGGACTATAAATTTGTTGCGCTAACCGACTACGACCGCTTCCCGGAAGACATCGACGGGGAGGGGGACGGATTCTCGCTTGCCTCCAAACGTACTACTACGTTTATGTCTTCGGGTATGACCCTGGTCGAAAGCTCACCGGGCCGCGACATTCTCGATACGAAATGGCGGCAGAGTTCACCCCATGAAGCACCTCCCACGACGGGCGTGTTGTCGCTGTATAACCGCGGCGACCGCCGGCGGCTTTACTGGCCTTGCCCGCATTGTGGGGAATATTTTCAGCCTGAAGTTGCCAACATGACGGGCTACCGTGACACGACGGACCTGGTCACAGCCAGCGAAGCGGCCTATCTGCAATGCCCGGCCTGCAAAGGAAAAGTGCTTCCTGCGATGAAGCGCGAGCTGAACATGAAAAGCGTCTGGTTACGTGACGGGCAGTCAATTGATCGGGATGGAAACATTACAGGGGAGGGCCGGCGGTCACGCATTGCTTCTTTCTGGATGGAAGGGCCAGCAGCTGCTTACCAGACCTGGTCACAGCTAATTTATAAATATCTGGCGGCTGAGCAGGAATACGAAAAAACCCAAAGCGAAGAGACACTAAAAACGGTCGTTAACACTGACTTTGGTCGCCCTTATCTTCCGCGCGCGAGTACCGAACAGCGTAAAAGCGAATTGCTCGAACAGCGGGCCGAGGATGTCCCGAAACGTTGTGTGCCTGATGGTGTTTGTTTCCTGGTGGCGACTGTCGACGTGCAGGGGGGACGTAATCGCCGCTTTGTCGTTCAGGTTACTGGCTACGGAAGCATGGGCGAACGGTGGCTGGTGGACCGTTACAACATTCGCCAGTCGCTCCGGTGCGACGCGAACGGTGAAAGCCTGCCTATCGACCCAGCCAGTTACCCGGAGGACTGGGATCTGCTGCTGACTGATGTCTTTTACAAGACGTGGCGAATGGCATCCGATCCCCGCCGGTGTATGCGCCTGATGGCAATGGCAGTCGATTCCGGCGGTGAAGATGGTGTCACCGATAATGCCTATCGATTCTGGCGTAAATGCCGTCGGGAGGGAATTGGCCGGAATGTTTACCTGTTTAAAGGTGACGGTCATCGACGCGAAAAGCTGATCACCCAATCCCTGCCAGATAACACCGGCCGTTCAGCGCGCCGGGCGAAAGCCGCCGGGGATGTTCCTCTTTATCTGCTGCAAACCAATGACCTCAAAGACCGGGTAAACAACGCCTTGTGGCGCGATACTCCCGGACCGAACTACATCCATTTCCCGAAGTGGCTGGGAAGCTGGTTTTACGACGAACTGACTTATGAGGAGCGTGATTCTGATGGCAAATGGAGTAAGCCAGGGCGCGGCGCCAACGAAGCTTTTGACCTGCTGGTTTACGCTGATGCGCTGGTTATCCTTCGCGGATACGAAAAAATTAAATGGCCTGATGCGCCTGAATGGGCGAGGAGGGAAACGTGGATGGAGAACGTGCCGCAGGAAACTGGCGAAGAAGCACCCCCGGCGCCAGCGCCTGTCCAGACCAAAAAGCGCAAACGCAAAAAAACCGTAACAGATGACGCTAACCCATGGGCCACCTCAGGAGGCTGGTTGTGAATAAAAGTGATATTGAGGCCATGATCCAGCGCTATGCCGAAGCGGAAATGGCGGTACTGGATGGCAAATCCATCAAATTTAATGGTCAGGAAATGACCATGGAAAACCTGTCTGAAATCCGCAAAGGACGACAGGAATGGGAGCGGCGCCTTTCTTCCCTGAATAATAAGCGCCGGGGACGGCCTGGCTACAAACTGGCGAGGTTGTAATGTCTCTACTTGATGATGCGATTGGTGTCATTTCCCCTGGCTGGAAGGCCGCAAGGCTACGCTCACGCGCCATGATACAGGCATATGAGGCCGTTAAGCCCACACGCACCCACAAAGCCCGTCGGGAAAATCGTTCGGCTGATCAACTCAGCCAGATGGGGGCTGCCTCGTTGCGGGAGCAGGCGCGGTGGCTTGATAATAACCACGATTTAGTGATTGGCATTTTCGATAAGCTTGAAGAGCGGGTGGTAGGTAAAAGCGGGATTATCGTGGAGCCGCATCCGAAGCTCAAGAACGGCAAGATCGCTAAAAAGCTGGCGGCGGATATCCGTCAGAAATGGGGTGAATGGTCTATTCGACCAGAAGTGACCCATCAGTTTACCCGCCCCATGCTGGAGCGCCTGATGTTACGCAGCTGGTTGCGCGACGGGGAGGTTTTTGCACAGATAGTCAGCGGCACAGGCAATGGCCTGACGCCTACCGCCGGGGTGCCGTTCTGGCTGGAAGCTCTGGAAGCTGATTTTGTTCCCCAGACCAGCAGCGAGTCGGACAAGCTAAATCAGGGGGTATATACCGATAACTGGGGCAGGCCGAAGGGCTATCTGGTCTATAAAAGCCAGCCGGTCTCTGGTCGTCAGATGGATACCAAACGGATTGATGCAGAAAATATGCTGCACCTGAAGTTTGTCCGGCGGCTGCATCAGACGCGCGGTACCTCCCTGTTATCCGGGGTGCTGATGCGTCTCAGTGCGCTGAAAGAGTATGAAGATGCCGAGCTGACAGCAGCCCGCATCGCCGCCGCCCTCGGGATGTATATCAAAAAAGGGGATGGGCAAAGCTGGGATGAAAACGCCGGTAAGGATGATGATCGTGAGCTGAATATTCAGCCCGGCATTATCTACGACGACCTGCTGCCTGGCGAGGATATCGGCATGGTGAAATCCGATCGCCCGAATCCCAATCTTGAAACCTTCCGCAACGGCCAGCTGCGTGCCGTTTCCGCCGGCAGCCGCCTGAGTTTTTCCAGTACCGCCAGAAACTACAACGGCACTTACAGTGCTCAGCGGCAGGAGCTGGTGGAATCGACAGACGGTTATCTCATTCTTCAGGACTGGTTTATTGGGGCCGTGACGCGTCCGATGTATCGCGCCTGGCTGAAGATGGCTGTCGCCAGCGGCCAAATTACTTTACCACGCGGGCTGGATATCGAGTCTTTATACACCGCAGTGTATTCCGGTCCCGTGATGCCATGGATTGATCCCGTCAAGGAGGCTAATGCCTGGAAGGCTCAAATCCGTGGTGGCGCGGCGACGGAGTCAGACTGGGTTCGCGCCAGTGGGCGCCATCCAGATGATGTTAAAGCGCGCCGCAAGGCCGAAATAGACGAAAACCGTGAGCAGGGGCTGGTATTTGATACTGATCCTGCCAATGACAGAGGAGGCACCAGTGCCGATGCCAAAGAAACGGGCATATCAACGTCCGAAAGCCAGCGTAAAAAGTAATTCATGGTTCCGCATGAAGGCCAGCGCCAACAATGAAGCGGATATCTATATCTATGATGAAATTGGTTATTGGGGAGTAACGGCCAAACAGTTTGTTAACGATCTTAAAGCGCTGGGTGATGTCAGCCACATTAACCTTCACATTAATTCGCCTGGTGGCGATGTCTTTGATGGCATCGCCATTTTTAATGCTCTGAAACATCACGGCGCCGCGATCACCGTTCACATCGATGGCCTGGCCGCCTCCATGGCTTCTGTCATCGCAATGGTGGGAAACCCGGTCATCATGCCGGAAAACACCATGATAATGATCCATAAGCCGTGGGGCTTTGCTGGCGGCGATGCCAACGATATGCGCGACTACGCTGATTTACTGGACAAAGTTGAATCGGTGCTGATCCCCGCCTACGCAGCAAAAACCGGAAAAACCGCTGATGAGATTGCGGCAATGCTGGAAGACGAAACCTGGCTCGACGGCGCTGAATGCCTTGCCATGGGTTTTGCTGACCAGGTGATCCCATCCCTTCAGGCCATGGCCTGTATCCATTCAAAACGTATTGAGGAATTTGAAAAAATGCCAAACAGCATTCGTAACATGGTCACCCCGCCGCGTAACTCCACTCAGCGCGAACCGCAGCAACCAGCACCACAGCCTCAGGCACAACAGCCGATCGCCCCTCAGCCTACTGGCGCGGATGAGAATGCTATCCGCGCGCAGATTCATGCCGAACAGCGCAACCGTGTGAACGGGATTAATGATCTGTTCGCTATGTTTGGCGGTAAGCACCAGGATCTGCAAAACCAGTGTATTGCGGACCCAGATTGCACTGTGGAGCAGGCGAAAGATGTGCTGCTGGCTGCTCTGGGCAAGGTTGCCACCCCATCGAACAAAAGCGATCAGCCGCACATTTATGCCGGGAACGGGAATTTTGTTGGCGATGGCATCCGTCAGGCACTGATGGCCCGCGCAGGGTATGAAAATCAGGAACGTGATAACGTGTACAACGGGATGACGCTGCGCGAATATGCGCGTATGGCGCTGACCGAACGCGGCATTGGTGTCTCAAGCTACAACCCAATGCAGATGGTCGGCCTGGCGTTGACTCACAGCACCTCTGATTTTGGCAATATTCTGCTCGACGTAGCGAATAAGGCGCTTCTTCAGGGCTGGGATGAGGCAGCAGAGACCTTTGATCTGTGGACGAAGAAAGGCCAGCTGTCTGATTTTAAAACGGCTCACCGCGTGGGAATGGGTGGTTTTAACTCCCTGCGTAAGGTTCGCGAAGGGGCTGAATATAAATATGTGACCACGGGCGATAAAGGTGAAACGATCGCACTGGCTACCTATGGGGAAATTTTCTCCATCACCCGCCAGGCGATTATCAACGATGATCTGAACGCATTAACCGACGTCCCGGCGAAAATGGGGCGCGCCGCGAAAGCCACCATTGGTGATTTGGTGTATGCGATTCTGCTGGATAACCCGAAACTGTCCGACGGCAAACCGCTGTTCCATGCCGATCACAAAAACCTCTCCTCTGGCGCCATTTCTGTTTCGAGTATTGATGATGCCCGCAAACTGATGCGCCTGCAGAAAGAGGGCGAGCGCACTCTGAACATTCGTCCGGCTTATATGCTGGTGCCGGTGGGTCTCGAAACGCTGGCCAATCAGACGATTAAATCGGCAAGCGTTAAGGGTGCAGATATCAACTCCGGGATTAACAACCCTATTCAGAACTTTGCGGAAGTTATTTCTGAACCGCGACTGGACCACAAGGATCCTAACGCCTGGTATCTGGCTGCGGCTAAAGGCACCGATACCATCGAAGTGGCATATCTGAATGGTGTTGATACGCCTTACATTGACCAGCAGGAAGGTTTCAATACCGATGGTATTGCTACGAAGGTACGCATCGATGCGGGCGTAGCGCCGTTAGACTTCCGCGGTCTGACGAAATCCACTGGTAAGTAATCCCCACCCACTCAAACCTCTTAGCCCAAACGGGCTTTTTTTATACCTGAAATCAGCCCTACCGGGCTGATAGGAGATGTTATGGCTAAAAATTATGTGCAGGAAGGAAAGACTATCCCTGTGGAGAATGCCGGACAGGAAATCATCCTGAGCGGGGCGCCGGTTGTTATCGGTCAAATGATTGCGGTTGCGATCACGGATATTCCGGGCGGCGATACAGGTGATGGCCTTACCGAAGGAGTATTCCAGTTGGCGAAGCTGGCCGCCGATGAAATCAGCGCGGGGGAAAAAGTGTACATCAAGGCGGGCAAAGTACAACTGGAAGCCACTGATGCCGTCCTGGCGGGTGTTGCCTGGGAAAATGCTGCGGCTAACAGTACCGTCATTGATGTCAAAATCAATGCCTAACCCTTTCGACAAGATGGCGGCCCGGATGGATGCCGCCACCCTCAAAAAAATGGGCAGGGAAGCGGTCATTAACGGCATAAGCGTTGACGTCGTGCCTGCTGAGTTGCTGGAGGAGATGGGCGCGTTGTCCGGTACCGCAACGGTGCTGGTTGTTTTTGCTGCTGACTATCGGCCCGCCAGAAACGATGCCGTCGAATATGACGGTAAAGACTGGATCGTTACCCGTTATCAGCTTTTTAACGGGAAGCCTCAAATCTGGCTGGAGTGAATGATGTCACTGAAAGGTCTTGAGCGTGCGATCCAGAACCTGAACAGTCTGAGCCGTCTGATGGTCCCAACGGCTGCCGCCCAGGCGCTAAATCGGGTCGCCGGGCGGGCGATTACGCAGGGCAGCAGGAAGGTCGCAAAAGAAGCGACAGTGGGCGATAACCACAAAAAGGGGTTGCCGGTGAAGCTGGTCCGCCAGCGTTCGCGTCTTAAGCGTGCAAAGCCTGAACGGCTGGTGGCGGCAATTCGTATCAACCGCGGAAACCTGCCTGCAATCAAGCTGGGTGCCGCGCGTGTGCATCTCTCCAGGCGTAAAGGAGAAAAGCGCGGGCGGGGTAGCGTGTTACGTATTGGCCCGTACATTTTCAGAAATGCGTTTATCCAGCAGCTGGCGAACGGGCGATGGCAGGTTATGCGCCGGCTGAGTAAATCTCGTTACCCGATAGATGTTGTCAAAGTTCCTCTCGTAACCCCATTAACCCAAAACTTCACCGCGATATCAAAGCAGCTTATCGACAGCGATATGCCGAAGGAGCTGTCTGCAGCGCTGAAGAATCAACTGAGGATCCACCTGAAGCGATGAGCAAACACACTGCTATTCGTCTTGCCGTACTGGAACAACTAAGGGCGTCCATTCCAGATCGTGTGACATGGTTTGACGGGCGGCCTGTTTTTCTGGAAGAGCAGGACCTGCCGGCGCTGGCAGTCTATTTGTCTGATGCAGAATACACGGGAGACAGCCTTGATGAGGATAGCTGGCAATCAGTCCTCCATATCGAGGTATTTCTGAAATCCACCACGCCGGATAGCGCGCTGGATGCGTGGATGGAGGAAAAGGTGTACCCGGCCCTTGAGACTATCCCGGCGCTATCTCCCTTAATCGAAACGATGATCCCCATGGGCTACGACTACCAGCGCGATGACGAAATGGCTACCTGGGGATCGGTCGACCTGACGTACACCCTCACTTACCTGAGATAAGGAATTTTATGGCTACTCCAAATCCAATGGCCCCGGTTAAAGGGGCGGGCACCACGCTCTGGTTATATACCGGAACGGGAAATCCCTACGCTAACCCACTTTCCGATGCCGACTGGCAGCGCCTGGCAAAAATTAAGGAACTCACGCCGGGCGAAATGACGGCGGAGTCCTACGATGACACCTACCTTGACGATGACGACGCAGACTGGACCGCGACTGCACAGGGGGCAAAATCGGCAGGTGATACATCATTAACGCTGGCCTGGAAACCGGGTGAAGAAGGGCAAAAGTCGCTGGTGGCCTGGTTTGTCGATGGCGATGTGCGGGCCTACAAAATTAAATACCCGAATGGCACCGTGGATGTGTTCAAAGGCTGGTGCAGTAGCCTGGGTAAAGCCATCCCCGCGAAGGAAGTGATCACGCGTACCGCCAAAATCACCAATACCGGGAAACCAGAACTGGCGGAAGAAAGCGGCAACCCGCCGATCGCAGTGACCGGCATCAAACTCGACAAGGCAACAGCCAGCGTGGCCGTCGGCGCAACCACAACGCTAAACGTCACCTTCCTGCCTGCCAGCGCGTCGGAACAGTCTTTCCGTGCGTCGACCTCGGATAGCACGAAGGCGACCGTGGCCGTGAGTGGCAAATCTCTGATTGTTACCGGCGTGGCGGCTGGCACGGCCGACATTATTGTCATGAGCAATGACGGTAATTTTGTGGCGACCTGCAAAACCACCGTGACGGCGTCCTGAGGATAAAGGCATGAGCATGTTTTTGAAGAAAGACGAATTTACCCATAACGGCGCTACGGTGACGATCACCGAATTGTCGGCACTGCAGCGCATTACTTATCTCGAATATCTGGCCGCAGAAGAAAAAGCCTTATCCGCCATTTCTGATGACGTGGATGACCAGACAATGTCCGCCGGGCTGGTCAGCATGAGTATTCGCGCAGGCGCGCGCCTGATTGCGCTCTCGCTCTGGCATAACGATCCGAAGGGGCCATCTGAAGAGGAACTCCACCAGCAGGTGATGAGTACCTGGCCGGCGGAAGCGATTGGCAAAGCGGAAATGCAGATCAAGCTGCTCTCCGGCATGCTGGCGCCGGTTGTCGAAGAAGATCAACCCGCGGATGAACACATTGATGCCACCGCGCTGGGTGATGAACCTGTTACAGCGGAAAAGCCCTAGCCAGTGAGCTTGATTTTGTCCTGAAGCTGGCGCGCGAGTTCGGGCGACCCGACTGGCGCGCCATGCTTGCTGGCATGACGTCCTCCGAGCTGGGCGACTGGCATCACTTTTACCGGGAGCGTTTTTTTCAGGACGCGCAGCTCGATGCCCACTTCTCCGGGCTGCTTTACACCATTTCAACCTTCTTATACCGGGATCCGGACATCACCCCTGCACACTTCAGCCTGCTGTCCCCCTCCGCTGAGGCTGCAGCGGATCATGTGCAGGATGATGACGCCATGATGCTGGCCGCAGAGGGAATAACGGGAGGCACCAGATATGGCCCAGCAGATTAGCGATCTTGTCATCAACCTGGATGTCGACAGCGCCACATTCAACGAACAGATCGCCAGGATTAAGGGGCAACTGTCCGGTATGGCGGATGAATCGGACAAAGTGCAGACGCGCATGCGCAGTGCGGCGGAGGCGCAAATCAGCGCGCTGAAAACCACCAGCACCGCCAGCGCAGGGGCTGTGTCCGATATGCAGAAGCGACAGGCGGATGCCGCCGCCGGGCTTCAGAGCGAACTGCAGCGGGTCTCCAAATCGGTCGATGAGACTTACCAGCGTGTTACCGGGTTAAACCAGCGTTATCGGGAGAATGACGCTCAGGCAGAGGCGCTGGCACGGCGGCAGGATGCGCTGGCGGAATCGTTCTTCAGGCAGATAGATGGCGTTCGATCCCTAAGTGGTGAAACACGGTCGCTGGCCAGTGTCCAGGAACAATTTCGCAAGGCCCGCGCACAGGGGAACATCACTCAGGGTGATTATCTCTCTTTGATTTCCCGCACCACGGCGCGGCAGAAAGAACTTCAGCAGGTTGAGGAAAAAGCGAACCAGGCGCGCGAGAAATTTCTTCGTCAGCTGAAGGCGCAGGTTGTTGAGCAAAAGCTTTCTGGCACAGAGCTCCTGAGAATGAAAGCGGCGCAGGTTGGCGCCGGCGATGCAGCTGAAGTCTATATCCGTAAACTGGAGGCGGCAAAGGTCGCCACGCACAGCCTTGGTCTCGAGAGTGCTGGCGCGCGGAGGGAACTTGGCGTGCTGATGGGGGAGCTGCTGCGTGGTAACTTTGGAGCGCTTCGCGGCTCCGGGATCACCCTGGCTAACCGGGCAGGATGGATAGATCAATTAATGACGCTGCGCGGTCTCGGCATCGCTGGTGTTGTCGGCGGTATAGCGGCATCCGTCGTTCTGCTGGGGAAGGCCTGGTACGACGGCGGGAAGGAAGCAGAGGAGTTTAACAAACAGCTCATTCTCACCGGGAATTATGCAGGGAAAACCTCGGGACAACTGCAGGCGCTGGCGCGGAACATCTCAGGAAATGGGGTCACACAGCATGCCGCGGCAGCCGTATTAGCGCAGGTTGTCGGAAGTGGGGCATTCGGTGGCGCCGACGTCGAGCGCGTTGCCAACGTGGCTGCAAGGCTCCAGCAGGCGACCGGCCAGGCGGTGGATGAAACTATTAACCAGTTCAAACGGCTGAAAGATGATCCGGTTAATGCGGTTGCAACGCTGAATGAGTCGCTGCATTTTCTGACCGCAAGCCAGTTTGAACAGATTTCAGCTGCTCAGGCGATGGGGGATTCACAGCGCGCTGCCGAGCTCGCGATGCGGGCCTATTCAGACAGCGTTATCCAGCGTGCGAATGCGGTGAAGGAAAATCTGGGGACACTGGAAACCGCGTGGAACTGGGTGAAAAATGCTGCCAACGGCGCCTGGGATGCCATGATGGGCATTGGTCGCAATCCTGATACGGCCATGAAGCGGCAGGGGGCTTTTGCGGACTGGCAGACAGCCGAAAAGGAATATCGCGCGCTGTCGTCAAACCTTAAAGTCGATCCTGACTATGCGGGGAATAACCCGCTGGTGAAAGCTGATGCAGAGCGTCTGCGAAACGCCCGTGAGCAGCTGTCTCTCAAAAAACAGGCCTATGATGAGGCTGATAAAGCATACGCCCAGGAAGGTTTAGCCGCGGCGCGCGAGAAGATGCGCAATGACCAGCAGCAGCAGGCAATAAGGAATCAGCAGCAGTTTAACCAGCTTCTTGATGCCGGACTGAAACCTGCCGAGCGGCGGGCCCGCGCTCAGGAAGAATTTAATAAGCTGGTTGCGAAAAATAAACAGGATGCCATCGATGGGGTTGCCACCCGCTGGACGGAAAGCGATATCGCGAAAATTCGCGCGGGCATCGATAGCAAATACAAAGACCCGAAAACGCCGAAGGGCAGGCAATATACTACGCCCGCCGGTAGTAAAGCAGAAGAAGGGGCGCAGGCGGAGCTGCTGACGCTGCAGGCGCAGCTTAAAACCCTGCAGCAGCATACCGACGTTAACGATGTGATCAGTAAGCAGCGCCGCGATCTCTGGCAGACGGAAAACCAGTATGCCGTTTTACAGGAGGCCGCCGGCCGCCGCCAGTTGTCCACGCAGGAAAAATCCCTGCTGGCCCACAAAAATGAAACGCTGGAATACAAACGCCAGCTTGCCGATCTCGGTGATAAGGTTGCCCGGCAGCAGAAGCTGAATAATCTTGCAGATCAGGCAAATAAATTCGCGCAGCAGCAGAGTGCGATCCGGGCGGGGATAAAGGCTCAGGCTGACGGGCTTTCTGGCAGGGAGTCGAACAGAAGGACCACGCTTGAAAAGCTGAGTGAAACGTACGCCTTCAATCCTGATGCGCAGCGGAAGGTGCTAGCCGAACAGCAAGCCACCTATGAAGCTGAGGATGCATTACGCGGTAACTGGCTGGCCGGCGCCAAACAGGGATGGGCGGAGTATCAGGATTCGGCCACAGATGTTTTCTCATCTGTGAAAGATATTTCTCAGGCCACATTCAGTGGTCTGGCCAACCAGCTGACAGCGCTGACAACAACCGGAAAGGCGAGCTTTAAGGAGTTCACCACATCCATTCTGAAGATGATTGTTCAGGTCATCAATCAGCTGATCGTGGCCTATACCATTCAGGCGGCTATGGGGTGGATCAACGGTAGCGCAAGCAATACATCATCTGGGCAATCAGTTCCGGTACCCTCATATCGTCCGCCAGGATACGACGGCGGCGGCTACACTGGCCACGGCGGTAAATATGAGCCTGCTGGCGTTGTGCACCGCGGTGAGTTTGTATTCACAAAAGAGGCGACCAGCCGCATTGGGGTGAGCAATCTTTACCGGATGATGCGCGGTTATGCTGCCGGCGGGTATGTCGGCAACGCTGCCAGCCCGGCGAGTGTCTCCCCTGGCGGTGTGATGGTCAACATGGGGGGCGTCTATATCAGCAGCGGCAGCGAACAGCAGTCTACGCAGCGGTCAGCGATTGACAGTAACGGTATCCTTAAGCAACTGAAACCCGCCATCATCAGCGTCGTCAGCGAACAGGCCCAACGGCCCGGGACGCCGCTGTGGAAGGCAATAAAAGAAGGGCGTTAATACCTGAGGCCGCTTTGCGGCTTTTTTACTGGCTGAGATAAAGGCTATTTATGACTATTGAAACATTTTCCTGGCGAATTCAGGCTGCCAGTCAGCCCGCGATAACGAGTAAGGATAATATTCGCAAGGCGCAATTTGGCGACGGCTATGCGCAGGTTTCAGGGGAGGGAATAAACCCGGAAACCTTAAATTATGCATTTTCATTTACCGGAGAACTGCAAACAGGACTGGATATTTATAAATTCCTGCGACGGCATAAAACAAAATCCTTTGCGTTTAAACCTCCGTATGACGAGCTGGCGCTATGGCGGGTTCAGGCTGACAGTCTGCAAAAAGCCGTTCTGAACAACAGAGTCATGACAGTCACCGCAACATTTGAACAGGCATTCGTACCATGAGTCTTCACGCTGATTATCAGAAACTGGAGCCGGGAGATGAAATCCGGCTTTTTGAAATTGATGGTAGTGCTTTTAATATGGGGGATATTTTATATTTCCACGGATATAACATTCCCCATACTGAAGCGGAAATTTTAGCCGCTGGTGGCGATGAATCGAAATTGCCCGCTAAAAGTATCTGGTGGCAGGGAACCGAATATAAAGCGTGGCCGTGTGAATTAGAGGGGATCGAATCCTCGACTTCTGGAAGCGACGCTCAGCCGACACTGAGGGTGGGCAACATTGATGGTTCGATTTCCGCGTTGTGTTTGCATTATGACGATCTGGCAATGGCTCGGGTCATTATCCATGAGACACAAAAGCAGTATCTGGATGCGCGAAATTTCCCTGAGGGTAATGCCACCGCGGATCCATCGCAGGAGAAACGGCACCTCTATTTTATCGACACCAAAAGTCTTGAAACCGATGAAACGGTGGAGTTCGCGCTAGATAGCCCGATGGGGCTGCAGGGGAAGCTGATCCCAACCCGTCAGTATCATTCGGTTTGTACCTGGTGTATTCGCAATAAATACCGCAGTGGCGATGGTTGCGATTATGCCGGGACAAAGTATTTCGACAAGAATAACAAGCCGGTTGATGACCCATCGAAGGACGTCTGCAACGGAACACTCACTGCCTGCAAACTGCGTTTTGGCGAGCATAACGAACTGCCGTTTGGCGGGTTCCCTGGCACGTCGCTGATAAGGAGCTGATATGCGCCAGAAAACGATTGAGGCGATACAGGCTCATGCTGCAGCTGATTACCCGCGTGAGGCGTGTGGCTTGATTGCCCAAAAGGGGCGAGTAGAGCGATATTTCCCATGCAGGAACCTGGCCAGAGAGTCGAATGATAATTTTGTACTGTCATCGGAGGATTACGCAGCGGTAGAGGACTGGGGAACGATCATCGGCATTGTTCACAGCCATCCTGATGCGACCACGCAACCCAGCGAACTGGACAAGGCGCAGTGCGATGCAACTCTGCTCCCCTGGCATATCATCAGTTGGCCGGAAGGAGATCTGCGTACCATCCATCCACGCGGGGAGTTGCCTCTCCTCGGCCGACCATTCGTACTTGGCCACTACGATTGTTGGGGATTGGTGATGAGCTATTTCCGGCAGACCCACGGCATCGAGCTGCACGATTACCGCGTTGATTATCCCTGGTGGGAAAATGACTATCCAGAAAATTTCTACCACGATTGTTGGTATGAATGTGGTTTCCGTGAATTTAAAGGCCCACCGCAGTCCGGAGATATGGTTATCATGCAGGTGCAGTCGGACAAATGGAACCATGCCGGGATCCTTCTGGATGGTAATATGCTCCTGCATCATCTGTATGGTCATCTCAGTCAGCGTGTACCTTATGGAGGTTATTGGATGGACAGGACGATGAAAGTCGTCAGATACAGTAAATATGATAGAATCTGTTCAAATCGACTAATGGAGTGATATAAGTGACTAAATACATCTTACTGATTGCATCTATTTTTGTGACCGCTGCACATGCAGAACAATCATCGATAACCGAAAAATTAAATAACACAGCAAGTAATATTTGTATCAATAGCCATAACCCTTCCTCATGTGAAAAGTTATTTTTTTCAACTATGAGTTATCTTGTTGCAAATGAAAATGTTTACATTGAATGCTCAAATATTTCAGCGGCGCAGCGTGATGACACATGTCGAGAAGCAAAAGAAATACATGACTTTATAATGTCAAAATAAATATTGAGACAACTATTTTATGAAGTAGTTGTTTGTTTTTAACGTTTTTTAGAAAAGGCCATTTTGTGGCCTTTTCTTTTGGAGCTGAAATGAAAGAGGTTATGTCTCGCATTGAATTAAATGGACCATTAGGTGAAAAATTTGGGAACGTTCATTATCGGCTTATTTCTACCACGAAGGAGGCAGTAGTTGCATTAGCAAAAACAATTCCTGGCTTTGAAAAGTTCATGATTACCAGTAAAGATCGTGGACTAACCTACGCGGTGTTTAAGAATGAAAAAAATATAGGGTTGGATGACCTAGGTTTCCCTGTAAAAGGTGAGGTAATACGAATAACACCAGTTGTTATTGGGAGTAAAAAGGCTGGCCTTTTACAAACTATTCTCGGTGCAGTGCTTGTGGTCGCGGGGTTCATCTCCACATTCACTCCTGCTAATGCCGCTGCACCATATCTTTATAGTATGGGCGCATCAATGATGCTTGGAGGCGTGATCCAGATGCTCTCTCCTCAGCCCGGTGGCCTTGCCCGTAAAGAATCCTCCGACAATAAAGCCAGCTATGCCTTTGGCGGCGTAACCAATACCGCCTCGCAGGGCTATCCGGTTGGCCTTCTTTACGGCAAACGACGAATTGGCGGCGCGATTATTTCCGCCGGTATTTATGTCGAAGACCAGCAATAAATATTTTTAATAAGTAATACCATCCATTCAGGCCACCTTGCGGTGGCTTTTTTTATGGGCGTAATATGGCAAATAACATCATTAAAGGGCGTAAGGGTGGCAGCTCTAAACAGCGTACGCCCACGGAACAGCCGGACGATTTACAGTCTGTAGCAAAAGCCAAAATTCTTATCGCATTGGGTGAGGGGGAGTTTGCTGGTGGTTTAACCGGGAAAGATATTTATCTCGACGGTACCCCTCTTGAGAATGCCGATGGTTCGCAAAACTTCAGTGGTGTGGCCTGGGAATTCCGACCTGGGACGCAGGCACAAAGTTATATTCAGGGTATTCCAGGTACTGAAAATGAAATTTCGGTAGGGACGGAAGTTTCCAGTGAGACCGCCTGGACCCACACATTTACCAATACCCAGCTTTCTGCCGTTCGTGTCCGCCTGAAATGGCCCTCCCTGATGAAGCAGGAAGACGACGGCGATGTAGTGGGGAATACCGTCAAGTATGCGATTGACCTGCAGACCGACGGCGGCGCCTGGCAGACAGTACTGGAGACCGCCGTCTCAGGAAAAACAACTTCCGGGTATGAACGTAGCCACCGCATCGATTTACCGCAGGCAGGTAGCACCTGGACACTGCGTCTTCGCAAGGTATCGCCGGACGCAAACAGCGTCAAAATCGGCGACGTCATGACGCTGCAGAGCTATACCGAAGTTATTGACGCGAAGCTGCGTTACCCACATACAGCGCTGCTTTATATCGAATTCGACTCCAGCCAGTTCAATGGTTCTATCCCGCAAATCTCCTGCGAGCCGCGCGGGCGTATTGTCCGCGTCCCGGACAACTATAACCCGGAAACGCGTGAATATACCGGCACATGGACAGGGGGCTTCAAATGGGCATGGACTGACAACCCGGCATGGATTTATTACGACATCGTTGTCTCTGATCGTTTCGGTCTTGGCGATCGTCTAACCAGTGCGAATATCTCCAAATGGGCGCTTTACCCGATTGCGCAGTATTGCGATCAACTGATACCCGATGGCAGGGGTGGCGATGGCATGGAACCTCGCCATCTCTGTAATGTTTATGTTCAGGAGCGCAACGACGCCTACACCGTATTGCGTGATTTCGCTGCTATTTTCCGGGGGATGACCTGCTGGAGTGGTGAACAGATTATCGTGCAGGCCGATATGCCGCGTGATGTTGATTTCAACTATACGCGCGCGAATATTATCGGTAGTCCTCGTTATTCCAGCAGCACCAGTAAGGCCCGATACACCAATGCGCTGGTCTCATGGTCTGATCCGGATAACGCCTATGCCGATGCGATTGAGCCCGCATTTATCCCCGAACTGGTTTCCCGATACAGTTTTAACCAACTGGAAGTCACGGCCATTGGGTGTACGCGGCAGAGTGAAGCCCATCGTAAAGGGTTATGGGGGATCCTAACTAATAACAAGGACCGCATGGTCGAGATTGATGTTGGTCTTGACGGCAGGATCCCGCAGCCGGGCTACATCATTGGGCTGGGCGACGAACGGCTGGCCGGGCGAGTTAATGGTGGTCGTATCAGCGCGGTGAATGGACGCGTCATCACGCTCGACCGTGATATCGATGCAAAAGAGGGCGACCGCCTGCATCTGAATCTGCCATCGGGTATCTCGCAGGCCAGGACCATCCAGTCGGTGAATGGCCGCCGGCAGGTAACGGTCACGACGGGATACAGCGAGACACCAGAGGCGGAGTGCGTCTGGATCGTTGAATATACCGACCTGGTGCCGCAGCAGTACCGTGTTATCGGTGTAAAGGACAACAATAACGGCACGCTCACCATTACCGGCGTGGCTCACGACCCGGATAAATTTGCGCGTATCGATACCGGCGCAATCATCGACCAGCGCCCGATTAGTGTTATCCCGCCAGGCAATCAGGCTCCGCCAGATGGCATCCTCCTGACGTCATTCTCCGTGGTGAATCAGGGGATCAGCGTCGAAACCCTGCAGGCCAACTGGGACGCGGTGCAAAATGCTATCGCCTATGAGGCACAGTGGCGCCGCAATGATGGTAACTGGATTAACGTGCCGCGCAGCTCGACCACGTCATTTGAGGTCAGCGGCATTTATGCCGGCCGTTATCTGGTACGCGTCCGTGCAATCAACGCGGCGGAAATTTCCAGTAGCTGGGCGTACTCGGAAGAAAAGACCCTGACCGGGAAAGTCGGTGAGCCGCAGCCGCCGCTGTCGTTGACGACCGTTTCACTGACCGCAGGTATCGAGATTCGCTGGGAATTCCCGGAAGGTTCAGAAGATACCCAGCGCACAGAGCTGCAGTACAGCCCGGACAAGAGCGGGAACGGTGCGATGCCGCTGACCGATTTAGCGTATCCAGGCAAGCAGTATCAGCAGATGGGCCTGCAGATCGCCACGCATTTCTGGTATCGCGCGCGGCTGGTTGACCGCCTGGGTAATGTCTCTCCGTGGACCAACTGGGTGCAGGGAATGTCCAGCGATAACGTTGATGACTATTACCAGCAGCTCGACGATGCGCTGAAAGGCTCGGATACTTATGAGGAACTGAAAAAAGGTATCCAGGACAACAGCGCTGCCGCCGACGCTGCACAGCAGGCTGCGGACGCCGCCCAGGTCATCGCTGACCAGGCTGCGAAGGACGTTGCCGCGCAGGGTGCTATTGTCACGCAGCAGGGCAAAGACTTAACGGCAGCAATCTCAAAGGGCAACACCACCGCTGCAGGACTGGCGCAGGAAGTCAAAGACCGCGCAGCAGGTGATGCCGCGACAGCTTCCGACGCTGCGAAGAAAGTCGCCGATGCAATAACGAAGGCCGAGACAGACGACGCAGCCGTGGCTAAGAAAGCGGCCGATGACCTCCTGGCACAGAAGAACGCCGTCGACGCGCAGATCCAGACGGTAAATACCACTATCCAGAACGTTAACGATTCGTTAGCGCTGCAAATCGCGTCTATCAGCGCGGGATCTGGCGAACAATTCGACTTCACCTCGATCTCTTACTTCGATAAAGACTCCGAAGGATGGGCCGAGGATGATAGCTGGAAATTACCGCTGCCGATTACCTCTGATGGCTGGCTGATTCCGGCAGGGCCAACCGGCACAATGCGCAGCCCGAACGCCACCAAAATCGACGCCACAGCGTATAAATACATTCGCTTTCGCGTCCGCAAAATCGGCTCGCCGTCGTGGAATCTTCGCCTGTGGTGGACCGGCCAGACTGAACAAGGATGGGTCGACGCTCGCCGAATCACCGTACCTGAACCACAATTCGACCCGGCCACAGGGATCGCCGTGGTGTCTATCGCGGACATCCCCTGGACCGCATCGGCAGACATCCGTCGTGTACGCCTGGACTTCAATACGGCGGGCCTGTCCACGGCTAACCACTTTGAGGTCGACTGGTTCGCCGTGGGCCGCCCGACTCCGGGGGCGTCACAGGCTCAGATTCAGGAACTACGCCAGGCAATGACCGATGCCGATAGCGCCGAGGCTACCACCCGCAATCAATTAGCGGTCCAGCTTCGCGGCACGCAGACTGGCACCAACCCGGACTTGCTGACCAGCGGCCTGATTTACGAAGAGCGCAAAATTCGCGTAACAGCGGAGAAGGCGATCGGCTCTCGCGTGGACACGTTGCGCGTGGACTACGATAAATCAACGGCAGCGGCCTCGTCTCGCATGGACACTATCGCCAGCGATCTCGAAGCCACCGCGAGCAAAACGGACCAGGTAGCCGCTGATCTCACCGCCGCTAACGGTGTTATCGCCGGGCATACGACCGCGATTCAGAACATCGAAGCGAAGAATACCGCGCAGGACGGCACGATCGCATCCCAGGGTCAGAGCATTACCGGTCTTAACTCCAGGCTGGACAACATGCGCGTGGGCGGGGCCAACCTGCTGCCGAATTCGGGCGAGTTGACCGGCTACGGCAACGCCAGCAAATCAGGGCGTTTCAAAGGCAACGCCAGCCTGGCTATCTCGGTCGCGGCGAACGGCACCGCGTACAATCAGACAGAGGTCAAACTTGCCGCACCGGTTGACGGTACCGAGTACGTCTATTCGTTCTATGCGAAAGGGTCCGTTGCGCTGACATTTAACGCCTATTTCTACAACCCGAATACCACCGGATCATGGGAAACCAGCCAGGGCAAGAAAGGATCTGCCGGTGATGGCGGTGTTACTTTCGATATCACGACTGAATGGCAGCGATACTGGGTCAAGTGGAAACAGACCGCCGGAACCGGCACAAAACGTTTGCTGTTGGGACGTCTGCAACCTGCTACTGTCGCGCGTACGCTCTTCATCAACTCGCCTAAATTCGAAGTGGGTAACGTCGCCACCGAGTGGAGCGAAGCGCCGCAGGACAACGCCACCGCTGAAGCCATGACCGGGCTAACCACCAGGGTAACCGCTGCCGAAGGTAAGTTAGAAACGACGTCAAACCAGACGACGAACCTTATCAACCGCCTGAATACCGGCAACTTGCTACTGAACGGTGACGCGACCGCCAGCATCTCATCGTGGACGTTATCCGGCTCAGGAGACGGCGCGCCGGTATTCGACGCTACGCAGAAGGCGCTGACCACCGATAAACCGGCGTGCCGCGTAGCGAACGGTACGAAAGTACCCGTAGAAGCCGGGCAGACGCTTACCCTGTCCTTTGATGTCAAAGTGTCAGATGCCACGATCAGCACCGGCACGCAGATGTTTAATATTGGCCTGATTAAAACGTGGAGTGACCCGACCACGTGGTTAGTGAATAAATTCGACTGGAATTCCGGCCTTACCACCGCCTGGCAGACGAAAACTATCACGCTGAAGATCCCGAATGATTTCCCCGGACAGTGGGTCTATCTGCGCCTGGCGTGCGGCGGCTGGACTCCGGCGGCGGCCCGCTTCTATTTCCGCAACTTCATGCTGTCAGCGTCTAACGGGATCGCCGGGATGGCGTCGGCGCAAGCCGTTACGGATCTATCATCCCGCGTAACGAAGACGGAGAAGGATATCACCACACAAGCCGGGCAAATCACCAGCCTGGGCGGGCGCATCGATTCGACTAACGCAGAAGTCGCGAAGAAGGCGACCACGGCAGCGGTTGATGCGCTGAAGGCCACGGTAACGCAGCAGGGAAAAGATATTACCGCGCAGGCCGAGCGCACCACCAACTTATCTAATACTGTCGACGCGAACAAAAAGGACGCCGACGACAAAAACACCGCGCAGGGCCAGGCTATCACTGGTCTGACCCAGCGTGTTACTGCTGCCGAAGGGGCTCTGTCTACGCAGTCAAGACAGATCACCAGCCTGGACGGCAAGATCGACAACGTAAAAACCGACCTCGGCAAAACTATCGCCACGAAAGCGGATGGATCCACGGTCACCGTGCTGTCACAGACCGTTACGCAACAGGGCAAAGACCTTAAGACGACCAGCGACGCCGTCACATCGCTGAAAGGCCGCGTGAGCACAATAGAAGGTGAAGTGGCTAAGGCGGCTACCATTGAGGCACTGAATCAGCTAACCACCCGCGTGTCGACCGCCGAGGGCAAGCTGACCACGACAGGCCAGCAGATCACTGGCATCAACGCCAGCCTGAACGCTGCAACGGCGTCCGGTGGGGACTACATCCCGAATCCGACCTTTGACCCGGCCTATAGCAGCTTCGGCTTTACGCGTCGTGATACCGTCGACGACGCGACCGACGACTCAATCCCTTATGATGCGGACATCCCGGCGGGATGCCCTAACCGCTATGTCGTCCGCCTGGATCGCCGTGACCACTTCGCCAACCTCGCGGCGATCCCCGTTAAACCGGGCCAGGTCTTTGAGATGTCGGTATGGGTTGCAGCGCGCGCAGACGCGACGGCGCCGTTTAACCTGTATATCGCCAGCACAACGACGCCCACAGGCGGCGGTACGGCGCGCAATTCAAACGGCAACGTGGCCCCGACACAAACCTGGAGACAGGTCGTCTGGCGCTGGACGGTCCCGGCCAGCTGGACTTATGGATATCTGCGCCCGTTCCTGCAGATTAACCAAAGCAGCCCGTTTAAGTCTGTCTGGTACGCTACCGACTGGCATCTGCGGGAAGTCACGGCCGCTCAAGAAGCCAAAGCCGCTGCAGATGCCGCTGCCGGTAGTGTGTCGAGCCTGTCCGGTACCGTCGAGCAACAAGGCAAAAATATCAAGGCGAACAGCGACGCAATTACCGCCGTCACCGGGCGCGTGACTAACGTCGAAAAAGGGAATACGGCGAACAGTCAGGCAATCACGAAGCTTGAGCAGACCACAACGCAGCAGGGCAAAGACATCGACACGACCAGCCAGGCGCTAACCAGCGTCGCGGGATGGGTCGAGTCTCTACGCGACGCTGGCGCTAATCTGGTCCCAAACTACGATTTTCGCCAGGGGTCTGTCGCGTGGACCACTCAGGAAGGCGGGCAGATTAAATTCGGTGATTATGGAGAGGGTAAAGCGGGCGTCCGCATAAAGTGGGCTTCCGGTAACTACTCCGGGATCTTCCCAAACGGGCAGCACAAATTTCAGGTGGATGGCGGGAATAAGAAATACCGCATTGTTGTCAAAGCGAAGAAAGTTTCCGGGGCAGGTAACCTGATGGTCAGACGCTGGGCGCACCGCCCGGATGGCACCAGCGGCTACGAGCAGCAGACGCTACAGTTCGCCACGGCGTTCGACGTCAAGACATACGACTTCAACGCTTGCCCGGACGGCACCGTGGCGGTCACCTTCGGGATCTACTGCTTCCCGGACGCCGCCGAGGTGGATATCGATTACGTGGCGATCTACGACATCACCGATGCCATCCTAATCGCGGCCAACACCAGCGCGACGCAGCAGCTTACGCAGCGTGTGACGAAGACAGAGCAGGACATCATCGCGAACGCAGCAGCTACCACCGCAGTATCCTCTAACCTCACGGCTGCGCTGGCGGACATCGATAATAAGATGGCCGGTAATCTTGTCGCGAATGGTGGCTTCGAGCGAGGCCTGGACTCCTGGACGCAAGGCTCAACCACCGTTGCCACTGTTATCGACGCGCAGTCGCCGCACTCAGGCGGTCGTATCCTGAAGCTGTCCGCACACAACTCCGCGCAGGACACCATTGCGCAGAAGTATGACATCCCGATCCAGAAAGGCCGCACGTATAAGCTGGGTGGGTGGATTCGTGCCGATGGCAATGCCGAGATGCCATCGACGGCGCAGGGCAATAACAAAATACGCATGGGTATCACCGGCCAGACCAACCCGGTTATTGAAGTCCAGTTTGACCCGAAAAACTACCAGACCGGATCGCAGTGGACAGAGATTAGTAAGACCTGGAAAGCGACGGCCACCACGTTCGCCCAGGTCAGCTTCATGGCGTTACTGTCCAAAGGTAACCTCTATGTTGATGATCTCTATCTGATGGACGTCACCGATGCCGTGGACATCGCCGCAAACGCAGCAGGACTGTCTACCATACAGAGCACTGTTAAGAGCCAGGGAGATCAAATTCAGGCCCAGGCGGACGCAGTGACGCAGGTTAAAGCCGACCTGTCTACCGTATCCTCTAAGATGACGAACCCATTCATTGACGGATCGTTTGAGTCGTATGCGGATAACTACAGGGTGGCGGGCGCACAGTTCATCGCCACGACTCAGGCCAAACGTGACGGCAGCAAGTCCGGTAAGGTGACACGTAACAGCGGCGAGACAGGGAACAGCGATAAGACAACAGGAACATGGATGGCGATCCGGGCGGGAGGTAAATACCGTTTCTCCGCCTGGGTGATGATGCAAAGCACGGAAAAACCCACCTCGGGATGGTCTACGGCCATCGGTATGATGACGCGCGGGGAGGGTGGCACGCCGAACTCGTGGCCTGCCGGGATCGTAGTCTCCGATGCATCCGGGTCGTTAGGCGGCAAACGTGATCAATGGGTGCAGGTAACCGGCGTTGCCACAATCAATGATACGCATGCGGTAGGCGTCTTATGGGTCTCGTGCCGTGGTACGTCCGGCGGTACCGGCTATTCGTTGTTTATCGATAACCTGTCAATCGTCGACGTGACCGACGCGCAGGATGCGAAAGCAGACGCCGCAGCCGCTGCCGATGCGACGACAGCGCTCTCTGCCACCGTGACGCAGCAGGGCAAGGATATCAAAGCACAGGCAGGGCAAATCACAAGCCTGGTCTCACGTGTAGGTGACGCTGAATCACGAATAACCCGGCAGGACGAAACGATCGCCGCAAACGGCCTGGCGATGTCGAACGGCTTTAACCAGATGCGCAGCATGATTGGTGACAACAGCGCTGCAATTACAACGACGAGCAAAACCGTTGCTGACCTGGAAAAATCAACCACTGAGCAGATCTCCACGCTGACCTCTCAGGTTGGGGATATGTCAGCGACCGTTCAGCAGACGGCATCAACCGTGGCGGACTTAAACGGGAAACTGGGTGCGCAATGGGGCGTGAAGGTCAACACGTCTTCCGGCGGCAAGAACTACGTTGCGGGGATTCAGCTGGGGATAAACGGCAGCGGGCAATCACAGTTCCTGGTGCAGGCTGACCAGTTCGGTGTTTATGTGCCCAACGGTGATAAAAGCAATCTGGTCTTCGGTGTCGACGGTAACGGCGCATATATGCAGCAGGCGATGGCCCGAAATCTGGTCATCGATTTTGCGCAGATTAGCAATAATATCCAGTCGACAAACTGGAACGGCGACACCGTCGGCTGGGCGATCAACAAAGCCGGGTCAGCGGTATTTAATAACGTAACCATTCGCGGACATGTCGAAGCATCCAGCGGCACCTTTACGGGGACCGTACGCGCGACTGACGGTTATTTTAACGGCACCGTTTACGCCAACAAAATTGAAGGCGATGTGATGATTGGCGAGGTAGCAACATTGCCATTCGTTGAGAAAGATATGTTGGGTTCCGGACAGTATGACCTGTTTTACATCAGCGGGGAGACCTTCGACCGTTTCCTGGACACCAACCTGATCTGTCAGATGTCATCATCGTTCAGGTCCTATGGTGACATTGTTGTGAGTACCCCTGGCCGTGAAGATTACATTCACTATTCATGGGACGCCGGGAACGATGGTGGGTCACGTGCAATTCCGCTGAAAGGGTTGAAAATCTACGCCGCAGGTAAAGGTCAGCGTAACCGTGTATGGATCAACTGTAAGAATGGGCGTGGGTTCAGCTATAGGACATATACCCCATTGGCACAGGTATGGAACGGCACGGTGTTTGACCCATCCTCGGCAGCCAGGACAAGCCAGCGCGAAAAGTTAATTTTTACCATTTTCCGCATGGGCAATCAGATTATTTCCGCACCTTAAAGGAGCGCCCCTTCGGGGGCGAGTAACTATGGCAAACATTAGTGATGAACTGGCGGCCAGTATTCAAAAGTGCTTTGAACGTACCTACGTGGATCTGGCCAATCAGCAGCAATTTTTATTCGGCTCCGGTAACGTGACGGTAACTAAACCGGATGGCACGACCGGGACTGTGAAATCGTGGGCGCAGTTCCAAAGCGAATACGCTACGCGGCAGACGGCTATCGACTCATCAATCACCGCAGCCAATAAAAACCAGGCGAAGACTACAGCGGCAAACACATGGACGCAGACGCAGACGTTCAGTAAGGGCGTAACGTTCAGCGCTACTATTACAGCAGCGGGGCAAATACTCAGGAAGAACAGCAGCACGCAATTCACTGCGATTGATGCCGGGAATCTGGAGATCAGCAGTGACACCACGCCGTTTATTGATTTTCACCACAAAGGCAGCGCTGCAGACTATACGCATCGAATTATCACCGAAGACGGCGCGCTGGCTATTTATCCCGGCTTGCGCGTCCGTGGCGGATTCGGGATTTACGGCGTTTGCACTCAGTACGGCGAAAACTACGGGCAGGGGTTCATCGCCAGGTTGAACACAGATCCGGGTAACGTAGCTAACGGGACAATCATCGCTTCGCCCAGGATGACCACCAGATTCAACACGCGCGGTAACGACAGCAACGTGGACGGCGGGCAGGGGGCTATGTGGTTCGAGGAGCAGGTCGGCACAAATCACAGGCTAGTTTTCATGCTGGGCGGGTTTAGTCAGCCTGTTCAGTATTGGCAACACTTGCCGGACGGGCGGATCTATAGCAGTTCGCGCGGCGATGTTGCGTTCAACGGGACGTCCGACGAACGGCTGAAACACAGCATTGAACCGACTGACGGCCATTTGTCAGTCGATCGCATTCGTCAGCTTGAGCTGGTGACGTTCGTCTACAACGACGATGAGCAGAACAGGACGCGTCGGGGAATAATCGCTCAGCAGGCACAGCAGGTCGATCAACAGTATGTTAAGCAGATTAACACGTCGTATATGCTCAACGGTGAGAGGGTGGACGATGACCGCCTGCAGCTCGATAACAATGTGCTCTTGATGGATACACTGGCGGTGGTTAAAGTGCTAATTCAGCAAGTTGAAGCTCTGGAGAAAAAACTTCAAGTTCAGGAGGAAGGCTCAAGACATGATCGACGTAGGGGTGAAGACGATCTGTAAATAATTGCCAGTATCAGGATGAGCTTAAGCCTAATGGCTATCAAAACTTTTCGTGATTATTCGATATGCCTTCCCACAGTTGTAAAAGCCCAAACATCATGAGTCCTGAGACAGTAAAGAGCGTTGCGGCAACAAGTAAAGTAGTCATTTAAGAGCCTGTGTTTTTATTGATCACATATTAGACACCACGACATCTAAATAGTTGCTGAGCTTTACAAAACAATGAAGTATTGCTACCTAGCTTAAGGTGCCCCACCAGGTAGCCGTATGCAAGAGCTACCTGGTGGGGCTGGTGCTATTCGAGCAGAATAAACACCGTGGGTGATTGTACAGACCGGTCAGCATACAAACCAGCCATCTGCCGATTCCCGAGCGTCTTTCAGAGTAGTCTAAGCTGCTCTTTGGTGAATCATTATTTGGGGCAGATTTTGGGGCAAAATGGTATTTGGGGCATGATTTGGGGCGAGCATATGTCCGTATTTGTCCGCATTTGACAAGAAGTCAATAACGCTATGATGTTGAAAATATTGCAGATCATTGAATTTGCTAAACTATTTTTTTGCATGCCATAATAAAGTTAATATTTAGGCAACCGCGATCAAAAAAATTGCGCTGTTTGCAGCGCCGCGCGAGGTTATTGCGTAAACTTTAAAAACTTTACCAACTCGCTGTTTCTTTAAGGTCATTTGTACGCTTTACTCACCGGCTGCTGCGGCGCGGAACGAGTGTGGCGGCATATTTTTGTTTGGAAAGGATACTTGGGTGGCTCTTATGACGCATGATGCTTTTTCCCTTCGCGGCCTCGCGGCAGGCTGCGCGCTTTTATTTCTCGTCGCGCCTGCGGTGCAGGCTGCGGAACAACTCCCCGATGCGCCATCCATTGACGCGCGCGCCTGGATCCTGATGGACTATGCCAGCGGCAAAGTACTCAGCGAAGGCAATGCCGATGAAAAACTCGATCCGGCAAGCCTGACCAAGATCATGACCAGCTACGTTGTCGGCCAGGCGCTAAAGGCGGGTAAGATTAAGTCTACGGATATGGTGACCATCGGGCGCGATGCGTGGGCCACCGGTAACCCGGCGCTGCGCGGCTCCTCGGTGATGTTCCTCAAGCCTGGAATGCAGGTGTCGGTGGAAGATCTTAACAAGGGCGTTATCATTCAGTCCGGCAACGACGCCAGCATCGCGATTGCCGACTACGTGGCGGGCAGCCAGGATGCGTTTGTCAGCCTGATGAACGGTTATGCGCAGAAGATGGGCCTCACCAATACCACCTTTAAGACCGTGCACGGGCTTGATGCGCCGGGTCAGTTCAGTACCGCCCGCGATATGGCGCTGCTGACCAAAGCGATGATCCATGATGTGCCGGAAGAGTATGCGATCCACAAAGAAAAAGAGTTCACTTTCAACAAAATTCGTCAGCCGAACCGTAACCGCCTGCTGTGGAGCACGAACCTTAACGCTGACGGCGTGAAAACCGGAACCACCGCCGGTGCGGGCTACAATCTGGTCTCTTCCGCAACGCAAAACGACATGCGCCTGATTGCCGTCGTGCTCGGCACCAAAACTGACCGTATCCGATTTAACGAATCTGAAAAATTGCTGACCTGGGGCTTCCGCTTTTATGAAACCGTGACGCCGATTAAACCTGATGCCACCTTCATTACCCAGCGCGTCTGGTTTGGCGATAGCAGTGAAGCGAAGCTTGGCGCGGGCGAGGCCGGTTCCATCACGCTGCCGAAAGGCCAGCTGAAAAACCTGAAGGCCAGCTACACCCTGAATGATACGCAGCTGACCGCACCGCTGACTAAAGGGCAGGTTGTCGGCACCATCGACTTTAAACTGAATGATAAAACCATTGAACAGCGGCCGCTGATTGTTATGGAAGCGGTCAATGAAGGCGGGTTCTTTAGCCGGATGATCGATTTCGTGCTGATGAAACTGCACGGCTGGTTCGGCGGCTGGTTCTCGTAAAATGCAGGCCGCGCCCTGCGGGGCGCGGTTTTAGTAAAGGAGTGAAATCTGTTTTTCTTTCGCCAGCGTAAGCAGCTCGTCATCCGGACACACGTCGCTGGCAATCACGTCAAACTGCGATAAATCGCCCATCCGCGCCGGCCGAACTTTGCCAAATTTACTGTGATCGACGACCAGCACGTGGTAGCGCGCGCTTTTCATCGCCCAGTGTTTAACCGGCAGCTCCTCGAGGTTAAAGCAGGTCGCTCCCTGCTCGCAATCGACGCCCGCGGCGGAATAAAACGCGATATCAGGGCAAAGATGGCTTAGCGTATCCTGCAGGCTCAGCGGTTTAAAAATGGCGTTGCTGGCGTGGAACTCACCGCCGCACAAAATCGCGCGGCACTGTGGCTTTTCCTGCAAGGAAAGGAAGGTGTTGAGCGAATAGCAGACCCCGGTAAACGGCAGGGCGTTGTCGATGGCATCGATAATCCACGGCGTGGTGGTCCCGCAGTCGAAAAAGGCCATCTGATGGGCCTCAAGCAGCTTTGCCGCATGGCGGGCGGCGCGGCGTTTTTCATCAACAAGGCGCGTTTTCTGGTCGCTTAGCAGATAGTGCGTCGCGCTGCGCGGCTCCAGAACGATATAGCCGCCCAGCAAAACGACCGGGCCGCTGTGGCCGTTGAGGTCGCGACGAATAGTCATCTCTGACACCCCAAGCAGGGTGGCCGCTTCTTTTAGATGCAGTTTATCACTGCGCTTGAGTGCCTGAATAAGCTGGCTGATGCGTTCGTCACGACGAGTTTCCATATTCCCTCTAGGCTAAAGCGCCCTGCATCGACAGGGCGTCAGCGGCGATTTTACCTGCCGAAAGAGGGTTAGTCACGCGCAGGCGTTGGGCTCTGCCGCAATTTACCGGCGGCTGAGAAACAGGTTATTCGCGCACCCAGCCTTTGCGAATCGGTAGCGAAAAGAACAGGCGGTACAGCCGCTGCAGATGCTGATAAAGGGTCTTTCCGCCGCTTTGCCACAAAAGCTGGGCGCTTAGACAGGCGCTCATCGCGGTGAGAAGTCCGCCCAGCATATCCATCGGCCAGTGAACGCCGAGATAGACCCTGGACCAGGCAATTGCGCAGGCAACGGCGAAAAGCAGTACTCCCGACCACAGGCGGTGCCAGAACATAAAGGCCAGCGCAAAGGTAAAGCAGATGGTGCCGTGATTGCTCGGGAAGGAGTTGTTGGGCGAGTGGTGCAGGAAGTTATAACCCATACCGGCGGCGAACGGCCGTTCGTGCGGAAAAAGCGCGCCGAATATCCATGACAGCGTAAGACTAATGGCTAATGCCATCATCACCTTAAATACTAGCTGACGCTGGTTTGGACCCCAAAGCCATAAGGCTAATACTAATAATGGCACAATAATAATCAGGTCTTTGGCGATAAACGTCGCGATCTCTATCGCCCACCACGGGGACGAGGGAGTGGCATTGAGTAATGCAAACAGCGAGTAGTTAATATTTTCCAGCATACGTCCGGGCTCTTTAATCCGTTATCAACAAGCCGCCCACCCTAAGAAACGGTGGCGCTAAGGTAAAGCAGTATTTTCTTAATTATCAGTTTGTTATGAGTGAAATCTTGCATGTGTCTTCGTTAACAGACTGAATAAAGGAGTATATAGTGTGTAATCTAATTGAAACATAAACGAAATACATACAGCGGGGTTTTTTATTCGCTGGTGGCGAAGAGGTTGCAGAATGGCGATATTTTTCGTCATCGCTCACAATTCGCTATCTCCCCGGCACGACTTTCATTAAACTTTGCGCGGTTTTATTTAAATAAGAGATTTCATGCACAATTCTTCACTTTCAGGCAAACGCCTCGGACGTCAGGCGCTGCTCTTTCCGCTGTGCCTGGTGTTATACGAATTCGCCACCTATATCGGCAATGATATGATCCAGCCGGGCATGCTCTCGGTCGTGGAAGAGTTTGGCGTTGGCAATGAATGGGTTCCGACCTCCATGACCGCCTATCTCGCCGGCGGTATGTTTTTACAGTGGCTGCTGGGCCCGCTTTCGGACCGCATCGGCCGCCGTCCGGTCATGCTGACCGGAGTGGTGTGGTTTATCGTGACCTGCCTGGCGACGCTGCTGGCGCAAACTATTGAGCAGTTCACGCTGCTGCGCTTTTTGCAGGGTATCAGCCTGTGCTTTATTGGCGCGGTTGGCTATGCGGCGATACAGGAGTCTTTTGAAGAGGCGGTATGCATCAAGATTACCGCCTTAATGGCCAACGTCGCGCTGATTGCGCCGTTGCTTGGGCCGCTGGTGGGCGCGGCCTGGGTACATATCTTGCCGTGGGAGATGATGTTTGTCCTGTTTGCCGTACTGGCCGCTATCGCCTTCTTCGGGCTACAGCGGGCGATGCCGGAAACCGCCACCCGCATGGGCGAGAAACTATCGGTAAAAGAGCTGGGGCGTGATTATCGTGAAGTGCTGAAAAACCTGCGCTTTGTCGCCGGCGCGCTGGCCACCGGTTTTGTCAGCCTGCCGCTGCTGGCGTGGATAGCCCAGTCGCCGGTGATTATCATTAGCGGTGAGCAGGCGACCAGCTACGAATATGGCTTGCTGCAGGTGCCAATCTTTGGCGCGTTGATCGCCGGTAACCTGGTGCTGGCGCGCCAGACTTCCCGCAAAACGGTGCGTTCGTTGATTATCCTCGGCGGCTGGCCAATTATGCTTGGCCTGCTGATCTCCGCCGTCGCTACGGTCGCCTCGACGCACGCTTATTTGTGGATGACCGCCGGGCTGAGCGTTTACGCCTTCGGCATTGGGCTTGCTAACGCCGGGCTGGTGCGCCTGACGCTGTTTGCCAGCGAAATGAGCAAGGGGACGGTATCGGCGGCGATGGGGATGCTGCAAATGCTGATCTTTACCGTGGGTATTGAAGTGAGCAAGCACGCCTATGAGTCTGGCGGCAGCGGACTCTTCAGTTTGCTGAATTTGCTTAGCGGGGTGCTCTGGCTGGCGATGACGGTCTACTTCCTGAAGGACAAACGCGTAGGCAGCTCCCTCGAACCGCAGTAACTCTCCAATGACCTGCTGCGACGTTACGCGCCGCAGCAGGCGCGCCCTCAGGCGAACGGCGCTTCGCGATTAAGCACTTTATCAATGATATGCAGTACGCCCTCTTCGTTATTGTGCGGCGCACGATAGCCAGCAACGGCCTTCACCGGCGCGGCGGCGTTGGCCATCGCGTAACCGAATCCGGCATGCTGCAGCATTTCAATATCGTTGCCGCTATCACCAAAGGCGACCACTTCATGATTGTCGATCCCCCAGCGCTCCTGCAGGATGCGCAGGCCGTTAGCTTTGTGTACTCCAGGAATAATCAGGTCAATGCTGCCGTAGCCGGTAGCGACTGCGGTTACCATATCGCCAAGCGCGGCGTGCAGCTTCGGCTGTATCTCAGGGATCAGCTGGTCCGGGACGTTGAGGCCAAATTTCAGAATCGCATCATCAGCAATATGATTAAAGTCGTCGACCAGTTCGAGGCGATGATAGTACTTCGCCGCGACCGCTTTCAGCTCATCATTATACTGGTTGAGGGTATAAGCGCTGCGCTTACCGCAGGCGATAATTTCAATGTTGGTCAGCGTCTGGAGATGATCGATGACGGTATTGAAATGTTCCTGCGGCATCCGGCAGTTAAATACATCTTCTCCGGCGCTGACCACCCAGCCGCCGTTTTCGGCGACAAAGGCGATCTCGTGCGCTACCTCCGGGAAGAAGGAGATAAGCTGGTAATACTGGTTGCCGCTGGCGACGACGAAGCGGATGCCCTGCTCGCGCATCCGCTGATACTGGGCGAGGAAGCGCTGACGGTTATAGGTTTTGGCATCGCTCAGAAAGGTGCCATCCATGTCTACCGCAATCAATTTGATGCTCATTAACTGTTCTCCATCACGGGTTCAGAGTGTGGCTTCGCAACTGCCCGGGCGACGATGGCCGCGACCAGCACCAATGCCAGCACTACCATCATGGCGCTACGCAGGCCGAAGTGCTCGCCGAGGAAGCCCAGCAGCGGCGGCCCGACGAGGAAGGCGAGGTAGCCGGTAATCGCCACCACGCTGACGCGCTTCGGCGCATCCGGGCCAGTGTCGCTGGCGGCGGAAATGGTCAGCGGGAAGCCGAGCGATGCGCCGAGGCCCCATAATAGTACGGAGAGGCCGGCGACCCACGGGTTATCGACAAAAATAATCAGGCCAATGCCCAGCGCGCCCATGACCGCGCTGGCGCGAACCACCGTCACCCGGCTGTAGCGGTCAATAAACCAACCGCCGGTAAAACGGCCGAGGGTCATACCGAGGGTGAAGCCCGCGTAAATCAGCGACCCGGAAGTCGGGCTGAAGCCGTGGCCGTCCACCATCAGCAGCGGCAGCCAGTCGTTGGCGGAACCCTCGGCAAAGGCCATGGCCAGGACGATGACGCCAATCAGCAGCAACTGAGCATCTCGCCATATCGGCAGGCCTTTGCCTTCATGGCGCGCCGCTTCCGCTGCATTCTTGCCGGTACCTTCAGGAATTGCGCGAATGGCGATAGCGATGGGGGCGACAGCCACCAGCGCCGCCAGCAGAATGTGCGGCGCGGCGGGCAGGCCGAAGCCGGTGACCGCCATGCCTATTCCGGCGCCGACGAGCGTGCCGAAGCTGTAGAAACCATGCATCATCGGCAGCACGGTTTTATTCATTTCGCGTTCAACGGCGGCGCCTTCAACGTTAATCGCTACTTCCGCTGAGCCAAAGCTGGCGCCGAAGATGGCTAAGCCAACAGCAAACAGCACCGCCGAGGTAAACCATAGCGCGGCGCTGAGGACCAGCATGCCGACCACCGCGCAGGACATGGTGGTACGAATCACTTTTCGGGTGCCGAATCGATTGACCAGCCACGCTGAGCAGAGGATGCCGCTCATCGAACCTATTGATAGTCCAAATAATACAATCCCCATTTCCGCCGTCGAGAGCGCGAGCAGATCGCGAATCGCCGGCGTGCGGGTCGCCCATGAGGCCATGAGTAATCCAGGGATAAAAAAGAACATGAAGAGCGCCCACAGCCTTAGCTGAAGGGCTCTGCGGGAGGTTTGCGCTGTCATCCGTAAATGCCCGAGAGTGGAGAGATGCAGACAACAGTAGCAAGGTTGTGTACATTTGTACATCCAGGCTGCTTGCTGAAGAATGTTTTTTTATTGACCTCTATGATTCGATTCAGCCTGAGGAATGCGCCCAGCATCCGCTAAGGGATTAAGCGCCTATTTAAATGAGAGAGGAACACTGATGGCCCGTCGACCAAACGACCCGCAGCGTCGGGAGCGGATTTTGCAGGCGACGCTGGACACGATCGCGATACACGGCATCCACGCGGTCACGCATCGGAAAATCGCCACCTGTGCGGGCGTGCCTTTGGGCTCGCTGACCTACTATTTCAGCGGTATCGAGGCGCTGGTCGAAGAAGCGTTCAGCCTGTTTACCGGCCAGATGTCGGCGCAGTATCAGCTGTTTTTTGCCGATGTGCATAGCCGCGAAGAGGCCTGTGACGCGATTGCCGAGCTGATATTCAGCGCCCAGGTGACCACCGCGCGCAATATGGAGCTGATGTATCAGCTGTATGCTTTTTGCAGCAGTCAGCCGAATTTAAAAGCAGTCATGCAAAACTGGATGCTGCGCAGCCAGCAGACTCTGGAACAGTGGTTTGAACCAGCAACGGCCCGCGGGCTTGACGCCTTTATCGAGGGTATGACGCTGCACTTCGTGACCGACAGAGCGCCGCTATCCAGAGAAGCAATTCGACTGATGGTGGGAAGGCTGGCGGGAGAGTGAGCGGGGCGCAGAAAACAAAAAACCCATCAACCTTGAACCTAAGTGGCGGGGTTGATGGGCTCCACAAAATGGGGACATCAAAGAAAAGCAGTGGCACTACTTATGACTGATGCCAGCAAAAAAAGTTCTGCGTATGCGCGTTTTTTTTCTTAAAAAATTCACTGTAGTCCCGGCCAGATGATGACAATCAGCGTACCTGCCAGGGTTAACAATACGTTAGCGATGGCGTAGGTCCCCGCGTATCCCAGCGCCGGAATATTGCTGCGGGCAGTATCGCTGATAATTTCCATCGCCGGCGCGCAGGTACGGGCGCCCATCATGGCGCCGAAGAGCATCGCGCGGTTCATGCGCAGGATGTACGCGCCGAACAGGAAGCAGATAACCACCGGTACCAGGCTGACGATCAGGCCCGCCGCCAGCATCTGACCGCCGACGGCGCCGAGGCCGTTGTTAATCCCGGCGCCCGCGCTGAGCCCCACGCCGGCCATAAATACCATCAGGCCGAACTCTTTCACCATATTCAGCGCGCCCTGCGGGATGTAGCCGAACGTCGGATGGTTGGCGCGCAGGAAGCCGAGCATAATGCCGGCAAACAGCAGACCGGCGGCGTTACCGATGCCGAAGCTGAACGAACTGAACTGGAAGGTGATCATGCCGATCATCAGGCCAACGATAAAGAAGGCGCAGAAGGCGAGCAGGTCGGTCACCTGGCTGTGAATGGAGATGAAGCCGATACGATCGGCGACGGTTTTAACGCGACGCGCGTCGCCGCTGACCTGCAGCACATCGCCCTTGTTGAGCACCACGTTATCGTCGATAGGCATTTCGATCTGGCTGCGAATGACGCGGTTTAAGAAGCAGCCGTGGTCGGTCAGCTTCAGCTGCGCCAGGCGACGGCCGACGGCATTGTGGTTTTTGACCACGATCTCTTCGGTGACGATGCGCATATCGAGCAGATCGCGGTCGAAGACCTCTTTGCCGTTACGGAAGCTTGGGTCGAGGCGGGCATGGGCATCCGGGTAACCCACCAGGGCGATATCATCACCCATCTGCAGCACCGCATCGCCGTCCGGGTTCGCGAGAATGCCGTTGCGGCGGATGCGCTCAATGTAGCAGCCGGTCTGGCGGTAAATACCCAGCTCGCGCAGATTTTTACCATCAGCCCACGCCACCAGCTCCGGACCGACGCGGTAGGCGCGGATCACCGGCAAATAGACCTTACGCCGGGAGTCGGTATCGAGACCGCGCTCGCGGGCGATTTGCTGGGCGCTGGTCTGCAAATCCTGATGCTGCAGCTTCGGCATATAGCGGGCGCCGACGATCAGGCTGACCAGGCCAATCAGATAGGTCAGCGCATAGCCGAGGCTCAGATGATCGAGCGAAAGGGCGAGCTGATCGCTGGGCATGCCGAAGTGGCGAAGCGTATCCCCGGCGCCGACCAGCACGGGAGTGGACGTCATCGCGCCGGCGAGCATCCCGGCCGTCAGGCCGATATCCCAGCCGAAGAGCTTACCCAGTCCCATGGCGATCAGCATTGCGCTGCCGACCATTACCAGCGCGAGCATCAGGTAATTTTTCCCATCGCGAAAAAAAATAGAAAAAAAGTTGGGTCCCGCTTCTACGCCGACGCAAAAAATAAACAGCATAAAGCCGAGATTGAGGGCGTCAGTGTTAATACTGAAATGCTGCTGCCCTAATAATAGGGAAACCACTAAAACGCCAATGGAATTACCAAGTTGTACCGACCCGAGACGCAGTTTCCCGAGGCAGAGTCCCAGTGCAAGTACAACGAACAATAACAGGATGTAATTCCCGTTTAACAAATCTGCGACGTTTATATTCACGAAAGCCAACTTCTCATTTACTAGTAAGTTGTTGAAGGAAATGGTTATTTGGTCTAAGGTTGGTCCAGTGTTCGCGTTGTCCCGAACGCTATTCTGGCATCCCGTTATAACCAGCAAAATATAGTCGATAGTTTAATCTTTCCTGGGGGCTGCGGCTAGCAACAATCGTTATTACCTTGACGGGATCTTTTATTGGCATGGATTGCCAGAATCTTTATCTGACTGGGCGAAGTGGAAGTTGGTTAGAGGCAAAATCAGGAGGATGTCGTGAAATCTGAGCGTGCTTGGGCCGGTATTATCTGTGGGTTCTTTCTATTTATCGTGGTTTGCTTATCGCTGCTGTTACATATGAAAGGCGCCTTTCGGGCTACCGGTAACCCTGAGCTCGGGCTGCTGTTCTTTTTGCTACCCGGTGCGGCGGCAAGCTGCCTCTCCCCGGGTCAGCGGGTGCTGCGTCCGCTTATCGGCGCTATGCTGGCTGCGCCTATTTGTCTGGTCGTCATGCGGTTATTCTTCGTCACTCAACGATCTTTCTGGCAGGAACTGGCGTGGCTATTTAGCGCGGTGTTCTGGTGCGCGCTGGGCGCGCTGTGCTTTTTATTTATTTGCGCCTGGCTTGATACCAGACGCAAGCCCTCGTCAGAGGAGTGAGTCGTCTCAGGCAAACAGACCGAGATTCTCTTTCGCCCAGGCTTCAAAGTCGGTGCAGCCGCCAATGTGCTTCTGATCGACAAAAATCTGCGGTACGGTTTCAACCGGTTTACCCACGGTTTTCTCCAGATCGGCTTTGCTGATGCCTTCAGCGTGGATATCAATGTAGCGATAGTTAAAATCATCGCGTTCGTTGCTCAGTTTTTCCGCCAGTTCTTTGGCGCGAACGCAATATGGGCAACCTGGACGACCAAAAATTACCGTAAACATACTCTCTCTCCTTAAACCTCAGCCGGATGGCGAATGGGGCGTATCATGCCGCGTTATGGCGACGAGGAAAAGAAGGTTCTGCCTTTTGCTTTGATGGCTTAAGGCTATGTTTGTTAAATATTCTGCTGATGAAACCGCTATACTCCCTCTGATACGCGACTTTTTTACCCGGTTGCGTGATTGCTTTGGACCGGAGGAGCGTTATGCGATCGCCCGCAGCATTACCCAAAAGCGTTCTGGTAGTTGAGTTTATCGGCATGGTGCTGTTGACCCTGTCCTGGCTCTCGCTTAATCAGTACGTCAGCCTGCCTGCGCCGTTTTCCAGCCCGACAGCGGCGCTGCTGATGATCTTCGCGGGGATCCTGCTGATGCTTCCGGCCGCCGTGGCGTTAATCTGGCGTGTGGCGAAAGTTGTTGCTCCGCAGTTGACGCAAACGAAAAATTCCCCTTCATCATTGCCTGACAGAGAAAAACGAGATGACGCCGACCATTGAGCTGCTGCGTAGCCACCGTTCTATTCGCCATTTTACCGACGCGCCGATCAGCGAAGAACAGCGCGCCGCAATTATCGCCAGCGCGCAGGGAGCCTCCAGCTCCAGTTTTTTACAATGTACCTCAATTATTCGCGTTACCGACCCGGAAATACGTCAACAGCTGGTGCCGCTGAGCGGCGGACAGCAGCACGTGGCGCAGGCTGCGGAATTCTGGGTATTCTGCCCTGATTTTAACCGCAATCTGCAAATCTGCCCGGACGCTCAGCTGGGTCTCGCCGAACAGCTCCTGCTGGGCTGCGTCGACACCGCGATTATGGCGCAGAATGCGCTGGTGGCGGCGGAATCTCTTGGCCTGGGCGGCGTCTATATCGGCGGGCTGCGTAACAATATTGATGCGGTGACCCAGCTGCTGAAGCTCCCACAGCACGTAATGCCGCTGTTTGGCCTGTGCCTTGGCTGGCCTGACGATAATCCGGAAGTGAAACCGCGCATGCCGTCGGCGATGCTGGTTCATGAAAATCACTATCAGCCGCTGGATGAGACGGTCCTTGCTGAATATGACGAGCAGTTGGCGCACTATTATCTCTCTCGCGGCAGCAACACGCGTCGCGATACCTGGAGCGACCATATCCGCCGGACTATCGTCAAAGAAAGCCGGCCATTTATTCTGGAATATCTGCATAAGCAGGGATGGGCTACGCGCTGATTGCGTGTAAACTGCACCCGGTCTGACGCAAGGAAATTCCGCAGGTCAGCGCTAATTTAAAACGTTGTTTGCTACTCAGAGGCCCGCCAGAGCGGGTCTTTTCGCAGAGGTGCAGGGTGAAAATTGCCATATTATCCCGGGATGGAACGCTTTATTCATGTCGACGCCTGCGCGAAGCCGCGCAAAAACGCGGTCATCAGGTGGAAATCCTCGATCCGCTTTCCTGCTATATGAACGTCAGCCCGGTGGCCTCGTCAATTCACTATAAAGGCCGCCAGCTCCCGCATTTTGACGCCGTGATCCCGCGTATCGGCACGGCGATCACCTACTACGGCACCGCGGCGCTGCGTCAGTTTGAGCTGCTCGGCAGCTATCCGCTGAATGAATCGGTAGCCATCACGCGCGCCCGCGACAAGCTGCGTTCGCTCCAGCTGCTGGCGCGCCAGGGCATCGACCTGCCGCTCACCGGTATTGCCCACTCGCCGGACGACACCAGCGATCTGATCGCCATGGTTGGCGGCGCGCCGCTGGTGGTCAAGCTGGTGGAGGGGACGCAGGGGATCGGCGTTGTGCTGGCCGAAACGCGCCAGGCGGCAGAGAGCGTCATTGACGCTTTTCGCGGCCTGAATGCGCATATTCTGGTTCAGGAGTATATCGCCGAGGCGAAAGGCCGGGACGTGCGCTGCCTCGTGGTGGGTAATGAAGTGGTCGCGGCGATTGAGCGGCGGGCCAAGGAGGGCGATTTTCGCTCCAACCTGCATCGCGGCGGCGTAGCCTCGGTGGCGCTTATCAGCGAGCAGGAGCGTGAAATGGCCATTAAGGCGGCGCAAACGCTCGGGCTGGACGTGGCGGGCGTGGATATACTGCGCGCCACGCGCGGACCGCTGGTGATGGAAGTGAACGCTTCTCCGGGGCTGGAGGGGGTTGAAACCACCACCGGCGTCGATATTGCCGGCAAGATGATCGCCTGGATTGAACGACAAGCGACGCCCGGATTTTGTCTGAAAATGGGGGGATAGCTGCCTTTCGCGACACCGTCATGGAATACGGCGCTTTTTTTGCGTAAGCTATGGCGTCGCATTTTTCACAGTAAGAGGTCACAGGTCATATGGATTCACTGGTCGTTCCGGGTCTTGATACGTTACGTCAATGGCTCGACGAATTGGGCATCAGCTTTTTTGAGTGTGATTCCTGCCAGGCACTGCACCTGCCGCATATGCAAAATTTCGAAGGCATTTTTGATGCCAAACTTGACCTGGTTGATAACGTGGTGCTTTTCTCTGCGCTGGCTGAGGTGAAACCCTCCGCGCTCCTGCCGCTTTCCGCCGATCTTTCTGCGATTAACGCCAGCTCGTTGACGGTGAAAGCTTTCCTCGATATTCAGGATGATAATCTGCCGAAACTGGTGGTTTGCCAGGCGTTGACCGTCGGCGTCGGCGTGACGATCGATCAGTTTGCATGGTTTTTCCGTCAGAGCGAAGAACAGATATCGATGGTCATCCTTGAAGCCAGCGCTAACCAGGTGCTGTATAAGTCTGAGGAAGAAGAGCCGATAGCTGAGAATATTCAGTACCATTTTCTTCACTGAGGCTGGCGAAAAATAGCGCAGTCACTGCCATGGTGGCTGCGTATTACCCGCGATTATTCTGTTGTTAACCTTCCTGTAAAGAATTTTTCACCGCCATTCCGCCGTTTTCGGCTTATCACATAGACCCTTATTGCATAAAAAATTGATAAAAGCCGTTTTTTCTCCTGGGCTATAGCCTCTTATTCTGGCTACAGTTATTCTGACGCTGCTTCCAGTTGCGGGCAACCATTCCGGGAGAGGTCCTCTCTCCTTTTCTTAGGCATTGAAAAAATATGCATGATTATTGCATGCGAACAAGTGCGTATATTCAGCCCGCTTGTTAACGGGCATTGAGAAGGAATAAGAGATATGACCGCCTTTGGTAAAAAATGGTTAACAGGTCTGGTTACGGGTGCGCTGATGGCCGTCTCTGCCGGTTCGCTCGCAGCCGAACAAAAAACCCTGCATGTATATAACTGGTCTGATTATATTGCCCCGGATACGGTGGCGAATTTTGAAAAAGAGACCGGTATTAAAGTGGTGTATGACGTTTTTGACTCCAATGAAGTGCTGGAGGGTAAGCTTATGGCGGGCAGCACCGGATTTGACCTGGTGGTGCCGTCGGCCAGCTTCCTCGAGCGCCAGCTGGCGGCAGGGGTGTTCCAGCCGCTGGATAAGAGCAAGCTCCCCAACTGGAAAAATCTCGATCCGGAAGTGCTGAAGCTGGTCGCGAAGCACGACCCGGACAATAAATACGCGATTCCCTACCTGTGGGCGACAACCGGCATAGGCTATAACATCGATAAAGTGAAAGCCGTGCTGGGCAAAGATGCGCCGCTGGACAGCTGGGATCTGGTGATGAAGCCGGAAAATCTGGAGAAACTGAAAAGCTGCGGCGTCTCCTTCCTTGATGCCCCGGAAGAGATTTTCGCCACCGTGCTGAACTACCTCGGTAAAGATCCTAATAGCGCCAAAGCCGATGACTACACTGGCCCGGCAACCGACCTGCTGCTGAAGCTGCGTCCGAATATTCGCTACTTCCACTCTTCGCAGTACATCAACGACCTGGCGAACGGCGATATCTGCGTCGCGATCGGCTGGGCGGGCGACGTATGGCAGGCGGCTAACCGGGCGAAAGAAGCGAAGAACGGGGTCAACGTTTCCTACTTTATCCCGAAAGAGGGCGCGCTGGCGTTCTTTGACGTCTTCGCTATGCCGGCAGATGCGAAAAACAAAGAAGAGGCTTATCAATTCCTGAACTATCTGATGCGTCCGGACGTTATCGCGCATATTAGCGATCATGTCTATTACGCTAACGGCAACAAAGCATCTACGCCGCTGGTCAGCGAAGCGATCCGCAGCAATCCGGCCATCTACCCGCCGGCTGACGTCTTCGCCAAGCTGTTCACCCTGAAAGTCCAGGATCCGAAAATCGATCGCGTGCGTACTCGCGCATGGACGAAGGTGAAAAGCGGTAAGTAATTCTCCGTGAGTTGTAGGCCGGATAAGCGTCGCGCTGCCGGCAACAGGCGCACCGTTATGGTGCGCCTGCACCATGATTTGATTTCTGCCGGAGAACACCCCGTGAATGATGTAATTCCTCGCCCGCAGGCGAAAACCCCCAAAGCGCTGACCCCGCTGCTCGAAATCCGTAATTTAACGAAGTCCTTCGATGGCCAGCACGCCGTCGATGATGTCAATCTCACCATTTATAAAGGCGAAATTTTTGCCCTGCTGGGCGCATCCGGCTGCGGCAAGTCAACCCTGCTGCGCATGCTGGCGGGATTCGAACAGCCTACCGCCGGGCAGATTGTCCTGGATGGCGTCGATCTGGCGCGGGTGCCGCCGTATCAGCGGCCGATTAACATGATGTTTCAGTCCTATGCGCTCTTTCCCCATATGACGGTGGAGCAGAACATCGCCTTTGGCCTCAAGCAGGACAAATTGCCTAAGGCTGAAATCACCAGTCGGGTGCAGGAGATGCTGGCGCTGGTGCATATGCAGGAGTTCGCAAAGCGTAAACCGCATCAGCTCTCCGGCGGTCAGCGTCAACGCGTGGCGCTGGCCCGCAGCCTGGCGAAAAGACCGAAACTGCTGCTGCTTGACGAGCCGATGGGCGCGCTGGATAAGAAGCTGCGCGACAGGATGCAGCTGGAAGTGGTCGATATTCTTGAGCGCGTCGGCGTCACCTGCGTGATGGTGACCCACGATCAGGAAGAGGCGATGACCATGGCGGGGCGTATCGCCATTATGAACCGCGGCAAGTTCGTACAGATCGGCGAGCCGGAGGAAATTTACGAGCACCCAACTACCCGCTACAGCGCGGAGTTTATCGGCTCGGTTAACGTCTTTGAAGGGCTGGTGAAAGAGCGCCAGGAAGATGGACTGGTACTGGATTCCCCGGGCCTGACGCATCCGCTGAAGGTCGATCCCGATGCCTCCGTCGTCGATAACGTCCCGGTGTGGGTGGCTCTGCGCCCGGAAAAAATTATGCTCTGCGAGGACCCACCGGCGGATGGCTATAACTTCGCGGTAGGTGAGGTTATCTATATTGCCTATCTCGGTGACCTGTCTATCTACCATGTGCGCCTGAAAAGCGGGCAGATGCTCAGCGCTCAGCTGCAGAACGAGCACCGTTACCGCAAAGGGGCGCCAACCTGGGGCGATGAAGTCCGTTTATGCTGGGACGCCGATAGCTGCGTCGTGCTGACGGTGTGAGGAGAGGGCAATGAGTACATTAGAGCCCCCGTCAGGCGTAAACAAACCGGGCGGTTTCGCGCTGTGGCTGGCGCGGCTGCAGATGGCCCACGGGCGCAAGCTGGTGATTGCGCTGCCTTACATATGGCTGATCCTGCTGTTCCTGCTGCCATTTCTGATCGTCTTTAAAATCAGCCTGGCGGAGATGGCGCGGGCGATCCCGCCCTACACCGATCTGCTGGAGTGGGCCGACGGCCAGCTAACGTTAACGCTGAATCTCGGTAATTTCCTGCAGCTTACCGACGATCCTCTCTATTTTGAGGCGTATCTGCAGTCGCTCCAGGTGGCAGGGATCTCGACGTTCTGCTGTCTGCTGCTGGGTTATCCGCTGGCGTGGGCGGTGGCGCACAGTAAGCCATCGACCCGGAATATCCTGCTGCTGCTGGTCATTCTGCCGTCATGGACGTCGTTTCTGATCCGCGTCTATGCCTGGATGGGGCTGCTGAAAAGCAACGGCGTGCTGAACAACTTCCTGCTGTGGCTGGGGGTTATCGACCAGCCTCTGGAGATCCTGCACACCAACCTGGCGGTCTATATCGGTATTGTTTACGCCTATCTGCCGTTTATGGTGCTACCGATTTATACCGCCCTCACGCGCATCGATTACTCGCTGGTTGAGGCGTCGCTGGATCTGGGTGCCCGGCCGCTGAAGACCTTCTTCCAGGTGATCGTCCCGCTCACCAAAGGCGGGATTATTGCCGGGTCGATGCTGGTATTTATTCCGGCGGTAGGGGAGTTCGTTATCCCGGAACTGCTGGGCGGCCCGGACAGTATTATGATTGGCCGCGTGCTGTGGCAGGAGTTCTTTAACAACCGCGACTGGCCGGTGGCCTCGGCGGTAGCGATCGTGATGCTGCTGTTGCTGATCGTACCGATCATGTGGTTCCACAAGCATCAGCAAAAACAGGTGGGGGAACACGGATGAATAATTTACCGGTAGTCCGTTCGCCGTGGCGAATCGTCATTTTGCTGCTTGGCTTTACCTTTCTGTATGCGCCGATGCTGATGCTGGTGATTTACTCGTTCAACAGCTCAAAGTTGGTGACGGTATGGGCCGGATGGTCGACGCGCTGGTATCGCGAGCTGTTTCATGACGATGCGATGATGAGCGCGGTAGGCTTAAGTCTGACCATTGCCGCCTGCGCCGCGACGGCGGCGGTGATCCTCGGTACCATTGCCGCAGTGGTGATGGTGCGTTTTGGCCGCTTCCGCGGTTCAAACGGCTTTGCTTTTATGATCACCGCGCCGCTGGTGATGCCCGATGTGATTACCGGCCTGTCGCTGCTGCTGCTGTTTGTCGCGCTGGGGCATTCAATTGGCTGGCCGTCGGATCGCGGCATGCTGACCATCTGGCTGGCGCACGTGACCTTCTGTACCGCGTACGTGGCGGTGGTCATTTCATCGCGCCTGCGTGAACTGGACCACTCAATCGAGGAGGCGGCGATGGATCTGGGCGCCGCGCCGCTGAAGGTCTTTTTCGTCATTACGCTGCCGATGATTATGCCGGCGGTGGTCTCCGGCTGGCTGCTGGCCTTTACGTTGTCGCTCGACGACCTGGTTATTGCCAGCTTTGTTTCCGGGCCGGGGGCGACGACGCTGCCGATGCTGGTCTTCTCCAGCGTGCGCATGGGGGTTAACCCGGAGATTAATGCCCTGGCAACGTTAATCCTCGGCGTGGTCGGCATTGTTGGTTTTATCGCCTGGTATTTGATGGCCCGCGCGGAAAAGCAGCGGGTGCGCGATATCCAGCGTGCAAGAAGCGGCTGAACCACCTAAAATCTGCAATAGAGTTAACATCGGCGCCGCATTTGTGGCGCCGTTTTCATGGAAGACTTTACGTTGGGATTGTTTACTAAAACGCGTTCGTCTCATGCTCGTCTTAACGTTCCTGCGCTGGTGCAGGTGGCGGCCTTCGCCATTATTTTAATCCGCGGCCTGGATTTGCTGATGATCCTCAACCAGCTTGGCGTTCAGGGAATCGCGGATTTTGTCCATCGCAGCGTGCAGACGTGGGCGCTCACCCTGGTGTTTCTCTCAAGTCTGGTGCTGGTATTTATTGAAATCTGGTGCGCGTTTTCGCTGGTAAAAGGGCGCAACTGGGCGCGTTGGCTGTTCCTGTTGACGCAGATTATTGTGATTGGCTACCTGTGGGCCGCTTCATTGGGCTACGGTTATCCTGAGCTGTTTAGCATTGCCGGTGAATCGAAGCGCGAGATATTTCGTTCTCTGGTGCTGCAAAAGCTGCCGGATCTACTGGTGCTGGCCATGCTGTTTGTGCCGGCCCCGTGCCGACGCTTTTTCCGTTTACAGTAACGGTGATACAATCCCCGCCCCTGTTTTTTTAAAGGTCTTGTTATGCACTGCGCACTCTATGACGCGGGCCGCTGTCGCTCCTGCCAGTGGCTGGAACTGCCGGTATCGCAACAGCTCGCCGATAAAATGGCCGATTTGCGCACGCTTCTCGCCGATGCCCCCGTCGCTGACTGGTGCGCGCCGGTTTGCGGCCCGGAAAGCGGGTTTCGCAACAAAGCGAAAATGGTGGTCAGCGGTAGCGTAGAGCGCCCGCTGCTCGGAATGCTGCACCGTGATGGCGCCCCGGAAGACCTCACCGATTGCCCGCTCTATCCGCCAGGCTTCGCCCCCGTCTTCGCTGCGCTCAAGCCGTTTATCGCCCGCGCCGGACTCACGCCCTATAACGTTGCCCGCAGGCGCGGAGAGCTGAAGTACATTCTGCTGACCGAAAGCCGGCTCGACGGCGGGATGATGCTGCGCTTTGTTCTGCGTTCGGAGACCAAGCTGGCCCAGCTGCGCGCCGCGCTGCCGGCGCTCCAGGCGCAGCTGCCGCAGCTGAAAGTGATTACCGCCAATATTCAGCCGGTGCATATGGCCATCATGGAAGGAGAGCGGGAAATTTTCCTCACCGACCAGCAGGCGCTGGCGGAAAACTTTAACGGCGTGCCGCTATGGATCCGCCCGCAAAGCTTCTTTCAGACCAACCCGGCGGTGGCCAGCCGGCTGTATGCCACCGCTCGCGACTGGGTGCGCCAGCTACCGGTTAATCATATGTGGGATCTCTTTTGCGGCGTTGGCGGCTTTGGTCTGCACTGCGCCACGCCGGAGATGCGCCTGACCGGGATTGAGATCGCCGCTGAGGCCATCGCCTGCGCCAGACAATCGGCGGCGCAGCTCGGCCTGCAGAATCTGCATTTCCAGGCGCTCGATTCCACGCAGTTTGCTACCGGCGAAGGCGAAATTCCCGATCTGGTACTGGTGAACCCGCCGCGTCGGGGTATCGGCGACGGACTGTGCGACTATTTAAACCGTATGGCGCCGGATTTTATTATCTACTCCAGCTGCAACGCCCGCACGATGGCGAAAGATATCGCCCGGTTGAATGGCTACCGCATCGCGCGCGTCCAGCTATTCGATATGTTCCCGCATACCGCCCACTATGAGGTGTTGACCCTGCTGGTTCGCGAAGTATAAACAAAATGTGAACTCTTCAGCCGGCAAAGATCGGGTAAGCTTGGCTTATCAGAACGTAAGAATAGCGGAGTGCTGCCGGTGGCAAAAAAAATTCTGTTGGTTGAAGATGATGAAGATATCGCTGCGCTGCTGCGCCTGAATCTGCTCGATGAGGGATATCAGATTGTTCACGTAGCGGACGGGGCGCAGGCCCTGCGGCAGCTGGAAAAGGATCTCTGGGATGCGGTGATCCTCGACCTGATGCTGCCGGGCGTTGACGGTCTGGAAATTTGTCGGCGTATTCGTCAGCAAACCCGCTATTTGCCGGTGATTATTATCAGCGCCCGCGCCAGCGAAACCCAGCGGGTGCAGGGCCTTGAAATGGGGGCGGATGATTATCTGGCCAAACCCTTTTCGATTCTCGAACTGACCGCCCGGGTCAAAGCGGTGTTTCGTCGCCAGGAGGCGATGGGGCAAAATTTGTTAATGGATGCCGGGCGTATCAATAGCCACGGCTTGAGCATCGATCCTCTATCCCGCGACGTTAAGCTGCGCGGCGAGATGGTGGATCTCACCCCGCGCGAGTTCGATCTTTTATACTATTTTGCTCGTCACCCCGGGGAGGTCTTTTCCCGTCTTGAGCTGCTCGATCGGGTGTGGGGCTATCAGCACGACGGCTATGAGCATACGGTCAATACCCATATCAACCGCCTGCGCACCAAAATTGAGCGCGACCCGGCCGAGCCGGACATCATTTTGACCGTCTGGGGTAAAGGCTATAAATTTGCCGTGGAGCGCAAAGAGGCGCAGCCATGATCCGCCGTCTCAGCCTCAGCCAGCGCCTGGCGCTGGTGTTTACCTCGTTACTGCTGCTTTGTGCGTTAGCCGTTTGCTTGATCCAGCTCTACAGCAGCGCGCAGTACGGCAACGTGATGGTCCAGCGTCTTTCCGCCGGTCTGGCGCAGCAAATCGCCGCTCGCGAGCCGCTGCTGGACGCTCAGGGGCAGGTTGACCGCCGGATGCTGAAACCGCTTTTCGACCGGCTAATGACCTTCAACCCCAGCGTGGAACTGTATCTGCTTTCGCCCGACGGCGAGCTGCTGGCCGACGCCGCGCCGCCTGGTCATATCAAACGCCAGCGCATCGATCTGGCGCCGGTGCAAACGTTCCTTTCCGGCGGCGCGTGGCCGGTATACGGCGACGATCCGCGCAGCCTTGATAAACAAAAAGTATTTAGCGTGGCGCCGCTGCGCCAGGACGGTCAGCTACGCGGCTATCTGTATATCATTCTGCAGGGCGAAACCTTTAATGAACTGGCGGCAAGCGCCTGGCTGAAAACACTGTCCAGCCTGCTGCTGTGGACTCTGCTGCTGGTGGCCGCTCTCGGCCTGCTGGCGGGACTGCTCGCCTGGCGGTGGGTCACGCGCCCGGTGCGTCAGCTCACCGCGCTGGTGGCTACGAATGAGCAGGACAGCATCCATGCGATTAAGGCGCTGGCGGCGCAAACCCCGGAGGCGAATCCGGGAAACGAAGTCGCCGTACTGCATAACCGCTTTATTGAACTGGCCCGCCAGATTGCCGGGCAGTGGGATCGTCTGGCCGATAGCGACCGTCAGCGGCGAGAGTTCGTTGCCAATATCTCCCATGATTTACGCACGCCGCTCACCTCCTTGCTGGGATATCTGGAAACGTTAAGCCTGAAGGCCGATCGCCTGACGATGGAAGAGAACAAGCAGTATTTGAATATCGCGCTGCGCCAGGGCAATAAAGTGCGCCATCTTTCTCAGCAGCTGTTTGAGCTGGCCCGCCTGGAGCACGGTGGGATTAAGCCGCAGCCGGAAACGTTCGTGCTGGCCGAGCTGGTGCAGGATGTGGCGCAAAAATTCGATCTGCCCGTCGCGACGCGCAATATCGGTTTGCAGCTGGAGCTGGCTGCCGGATTACCGCCGGTCACCGCCGATCTCTCAATGATTGAACGGGTGTTGACCAATTTGCTCGATAACGCCATTCGTCATACGCCGGAGGGGGGGGTTATTCGCCTGGCGGCTCGGCGGGCAGGGCCAGAGATTATCGTCGAGGTGGCCGATAGCGGGCCGGGCATCGCCGGCGAGCTGCGGGCAACCTTGTTTGAACGACCTTCGGTGCTGGAACCTGGCGCGCAAAGCGCATCGAGAGGAGGGTTGGGATTAATGATTGTCCGGCGGATGCTGCAGCTGCACGGCGGCGATATTCGCCTGCTTGAAGCGCCGGCAGGAGCCTGTTTCCAGTTTACCCTGCCGGTTTAAGGTGGCGGATTGGCCGCTCGGGATACAGGTTTAGCGCTGTCTGCTCAACGGTAGCCCGGGGAAGGCGTTTACGCCGCAACCCGGGGAATGCGCCGGGATGGAGACTTTGGCGTGGCTTCTTCCCGGGCTGCGCTGTGCTTGCCCGGGCTACGGGGCCACGGCTGTCTGCGGGCCGGTAGCCCGGACAGGCGCGTCAAGCGCCGCCTCCGGGAGGGTTTACTCCGGGAACCACTGCTTGCTGATTTTATCGTAGGTACCGTCAGCTTTAATCGCCTTCAGCGCGGCGTTCAGTTTTTCCAGCAGCGCTTTGTTATCCGGGCGTACCGCAATGCCGAGGCCGGTACCGAAGTACTGCGCGTCGGTGACTTTCGGCGTTGCCGCGCCCAGCTGCGGGTTGGTTTTCAGCCATTCGTTGACCACGGCGGTATCGCCAAACACCCCATCAATACGGCCATTTTTCAGGTCGATGAACGCATTCTGGTAGCTATCGTAAGCCACGGTTTTCACTTCCGGATGTTTATCCTGGAGGTATTTCTGGTGCGTGGTGCCGTTTTCCATCCCGATGCGCTTGCCTTTCAGATCGGCGAAAGAGTGGAAAGCATCTTTCTTCGAGATAACCAGCGCGGAGTTAGCGTAGTACGGGTCGGTAAACGCCACCTGCTTGCTGCGCTCCGGGGTAATGTCCATGCCGGAGATGACCGCATCATATTTCTTGAATTTGAGCGCCGGGATCAGGCTGTCGAAGGCATGGTTGGTAAAAGTACACTCGGCCTGCATCTGTTTGCACAGCGCGTTGGCCAGGTCGATGTCGAAACCGGCGATTTGGTTATTGGCGTCCATCGATTCAAACGGTGGGTAAGTTGCAGAAACGCCAAAGCTGATTTTTTCTGCGGCAGCGGCGCCAAAGGCGAAAGAACTAAGCAGTGCGGCCAGAACTAACTTTTTCATCTTGGAACTCCCGTCGGTAAATCTTATGTTGTTGTGCCGTGTCTGCGGCTGGCAGTAACAATGCCACTAAATGAATTTATATTCAATAAATATGGATATTTATTTGGTTGGAATAAAAAAAGACGGGTAATTCAGTGAACTACCCGTCTTGATTTGGCTGGATATGCGTTTTTAATTGCGTCGCTCAAAGGCCAGCGCTTTATGTTCCACCAGACGCATCAGTAGCGTCAGCAGGCCATTGACCACCAGATAAACGATGCCGGCGGCGCCGAACACCATTACATCATAGGTGCGTCCATAGAGCAGCTGGCTGTGGCCCATCACTTCCATCAGGGTAATGGTGTAGGCCAGGGACGTGCTCTTGAACACCAGCACCACTTCATTGGAGTAGGAGGAGAGGGCGCGTTTAAAAGCGTACGGCAGCAGGATCGCCAGCGTATCCTTCTTACTCATCCCCAGCGCGCCGCAGGATTGCCACTGGCCGTCCGGAATGGCGCGGATTGCGCCATAGAACAGCTGGGTGGTATAAGCGGCGCTGTTAAGAGAAAGGGCAATCAGCGCGCAGAGCCAGGGCTCGGAAATCAGATGCCAGAGCAGCGGATACTCCTGCAGCGACGGAAACTGGCCCGGGCCGTAGTAAATCAGGAAGATCTGCACCAGCAGCGGCGTGCCGGTAAACAGCGTGATATAGCCGCGCACGACCCACACCAGCCCCGGGGTTTTTAACGTCAGGATGATGGTGAAGATTAGCGACAAAATCAGCGCCACGACGATCGAGGCCGCGGTCAGCGTCAGGCTGGTATGCAGCCCTTTTAGCAGTTCGGGTAAGTAATCAAGCATCAGCCTGGTCTCCGTTCGAAGCGCGTCGCTCGCTGATCAATACGTTTCAGAATGTACTGACTCAACAGGGTGATGACCAGATAGATTGCTGCCGCGATGATATACCAGTTAAACGGCTCCTGGGTTCGGGTAGCGATACTTTTGGTTTGCAGCATCAGATCGTTGACGCTAATGAGGCTCACCAGTGCGGTATCCTTCAGCAGCACCAGCCACTGGTTACCGAGGCCCGGCAGCGCGTGGCGCCACATCTGCGGCATCACCAGGCGAAAGAAAATAGCGGCTTTTGATAATCCCAGCGCCTGACCGGATTCCCATTGCCCCTGCGGAACGGCTTTAAGCGCCCCGCGCAGCGTTTGCGATGCGTAAGCGGCATACAGCAGAGAAAGCGCGATAGCCCCACACAGGAACGGGCTGACGTCAAAATTTTCAATCTGCATCTGTACCGGGATCTGCACAATGCCGAGATTAATAGTAAAGCCGTCAGAAAGGGTCAGCAGCAGCTGAGAGGAACCAAAATAGATAAACAGAACTACCAGGATTTCCGGTAGTCCGCGCAAAAGGGTGACAATGCCGGTTGCGAGCCAGGCGACCGGGCGCAGCTTCACCGACTCGAGGACGGCAAACAGCATCGCCAGCACCAGACCGATGATCAGGGCGCAAACGGCAAGGCCGACGGTCATCCCGGCGGCGCTTGCTAATGGAAAAAATTCGTTCATTCAGCGTTACTTCTGGAACCATTTGTTATAGATAGACTGGTAAGTCCCATCGCTCTTCACTTTTTCCAGCGCAGCATTAAATTTCTGCTGCAGCTCGGTATTGTCCTGGCGCAGCGCAATGCCGAGACCGGTGCCGAAGTAGTCTTTATCGGTGACTTTGTCGCCGACTGCTCCCAGCTTCGGATTGCTCTTCAGCCATTCGGTCACTACTGCGGTATCGCCAAACACGGCGTCAATACGGCCGTTCTGCAGGTCCAGCTTCGCGTTCTGGTAGCTGTCATAAGGAACGGTAGTGATTTCCGGATGTTTGTCGGTGATGAATTTCTGGTGAGTGGTGCCGTTCTGCACGCCGACTTTTTTGCCTTTCAGCTGATCGATGCTGGTGAATTTACCCTGCTGGCCGACGAACAGCGCAGAGTTTTCATAGTACGGGGTCGTGAACAGCACCTGCTTTTCACGCTCAGGGGTGATATCCATCCCGGCCATTACCGCGTCGAAACGGCGGAACTTCAGGCTGGGGATCAGGCTGTCGAAAGCCTGATTGGTAAAGGTGCAGGTCGCATCAATCTCTTTACACAGCGCGTTCGCCAGATCGACGTCAAAGCCGACAATTTTGTTATTAGCGTCGATCGATTCAAACGGAGGGTAAGAGGCCTCGGTGGCGAAACGAATGGTCTGGGCAGCGGTAGCGGAGAGGCTCATGCCCGCAAGAAGAGCGGCAATCAGTACTTTTTTCATCGTCATTTCCCCGAAAACATCAATGTGAAAGATAGTTTTTAAACGCGTCGGTCTGCGGATGCGCGAAGCTGCCGGCATCACCTTGTTCAACGATATGGCCGTTTTCCATATACACCACGCGGCTTGCCGTTTTACGCGCCACTTCCACTTCGTGGGTGACGATGACCTGCGTAATGCCGGTTTCAGCCAGTTCGCGGATAATACTGACGATCTGGGCGGTGATTTCTGGATCGAGCGCCGCCGTAGGTTCATCAAACAGCAGAACCTGCGGTTCCATCATCAGGGCGCGGGCAATGGCGACACGCTGCTGCTGGCCGCCGGAAAGATGTAGCGGGTAGCGATCGCTATAGGGTTTCAGGCGCAGACGTTCGAGCAGCTTTTCTGCGCGCGCTAAAGCCTGATCTTTGCTTAAACCGAGCACGCGGCAAGGCGCTTCAATCAGGTTTTGCTGCACGGTCAGATGCGGCCACAGATTGTACTGTTGGAACACCATACCGACGTTCTGGCGCAGCTCGCGGATGGCTTTGTCAGAAGGCGCTTTGGTAAAGTCGAAATGGTTCCCGGCGATGTGCAGCGTGCCGGAACGCGGCATCTCCAGCAGGTTAAGAACGCGCAGCAGCGAGCTTTTTCCGGCACCGCTTGGGCCGAGCAGCACCAGCGTTTCCCCCTGCGGGCAATCCAGCGTGATGTCGAACAGCGCCTGGTGCGCGCCGTAGAAGCAATTAATGCCGTTTAATTTAATGCTCATCTGGGCAGTCTGATACAAATAGCAATTGAGGCCGCAAATAGTACCTTTGGCAGAATAGTTATGCAATATTTATGCGTTAAAAGTTAAATGTAAACCACGTTTACATTTAAAGTTAGCACAAAATATGGCTTCGTGGAGGCGGGGGGAGTAAATGTCGGCAATACCAGAGTAATTACCGACATTTTACCGGGTTATACCCGTCATACTTCAGGCCGCAGAAGCGTTGGTTTTGTTACCCGGCTCAGCCACGAGCCTCGCCTTTACCGGCCCCCGGTCTGCGCCTTGAAGGAGACCGGGGATTCTTTGCCAGGAGCCAGCGGCCGGTTAGCGTTTTTCCAGACTTTGACGCAGGGTGCCTGCCGGCGCATGGCCGTTATTGCCGAGGTAGCGGACGTCATCTACCGCCCAGCACTGGCCTTCCTGAATCATCAGCACTTCATCCTTCCAGCTTTGGGTGCCCTGTTTTAGCTCCACGCGCAGCGGAATGTTGCGCGCATCGCGGTTGGGGATCGTGGAGGCACTGGCGACCTCGGCGCTGTCGGCCGGGGTACTGCTGCTGGAGAACAGATTAGACTGCAGCAGGGCGTTGTTCGACGGATCCTGACGCGCGTCGTTCAGCAGTTTTGCCAGACCGTCGCTCAGGTACGGACGCAGCGCGGTTAAATCGCTATTGCGATTCTGCAGCTGGTAGTCATAAAACTTCTGCGCCACGTCATCCGGGCCGCCTTCGATGCAGGGGCCGCTACGGGTGCCGTTATCTTTGTAGGCAGGCGTGACGGTAGTACAGGCGCTGAGCGCCAGCGCGCAGGGGAGGACGAGTGCAAGAACTTTGTAGCGCATGATGATTTCCTTATGAGCTCACTACGTTAGAATATCTTTTCAAGCATAGTGTATCAGATAGGGATTGTGCTTGACCCTTAGAGCTAACGCATTGAACGCTAAAGAAGGAGTTTCATCATGCAATTTTCCACTACTCCGACCCTTGAAGGTCAGCCCATCATTGAATACTGCGGCGTCGTCACCGGGGAAGCGATTCTCGGCGCCAACGTATTCCGCGATTTTTTCGCCAGCATTCGCGATATCGTCGGCGGTCGTTCCGGCGCCTATGAAAAAGAGCTGCGCAAGGCCCGCGAAATTGCGTTCGAAGAGCTGAGCGAGCAGGCGAAGGCGCTGGGCGCCAATGCGGTGGTCGGGATTGATATTGACTACGAAACCGTGGGAAAAGACAGCAGTATGCTGATGGTCAGCGTCAGCGGCACCGCGGTGAAGACCCGCCGATGAAACGATGCCGGGCAGGCGTACTGCTGGCGCTGCTGCTGGCGGGCTGTGTCAGCGAAAAAGGTATTATCGATCGCGATGGCTATCAGCTGGATACGCGCCATCCGGCGCAGGCCGCTTATCCGCGCATCAAAGTGCTGGTGATCCACTATACCGCCGATGATTTCGACGTTTCCTTAGCGACGCTGACGGATAATCAGGTGAGCTCTCACTATCTGATCCCGGAGAAACCGCCGCTGCACGGAGGCAAACCGCGGATCTGGCAGCTGGTGCCGGAAGAGGATCTGGCCTGGCATGCGGGGGTCAGCTTCTGGCGCGGCAGCACGCGCATTAACGATACCTCGATTGGCATTGAGCTGGAGAATCGCGGCTGGCAAAAAACGGCGGGGGTGAAAAGCTTTACGCCGTTTAATCCGGCGCAGATTGACGCCCTGATCCCGTTGGCGAAGGACATCATCGCTCGCTATCAGATCCTGCCGCAGAACGTAGTCGCGCATGCCGACATTGCCCCGCAGCGCAAAGACGATCCGGGGCCGCTGTTCCCGTGGCGCAGGCTGGCGGAGCAGGGGATTGGCGCATGGCCGGATGCCCGGCGCGTGGCGTTTTATCTGCAGGGGCGTCCTTCATACGAGCCGGTAGACACTGCCGAGCTGCTGGACGTCCTGGCGCGCTACGGCTATCAGGTGACGCCGGAAATGACCCCAGCGCAGCAAAAGCGGGTGATTATGGCTTTCCAGATGCACTTCCGCCCCGCGCGCTGGGACGGCGTTGCCGATGCGCAAACGCTGGCGATTGCTGAAGCGCTGCTGGAAAAGTACGGGCGCGGTTAATAGTGCAGCTTGCCGTGGTCCTTCAACCACGCGGCGGTGCGGATAATCCCTTCATCCATGTTCACCACCGGCTGATAGCCCAGCTCCTGCTGAGCGCGAGAGATATCAAGGGTAAAATCGAAGTTCAGCTTGGAGACACCGTAGTGGGTAAAGGCGGGCTCTTTAGCTGACTTATTGCCAAAGCGCTCCATGCTGCGGGCGATAATATCCAGCATAGGATAGGGAACCGATCGGATGCGGCACTTAATCCCCAGCTCATCGATGAGTTTCAACACGATGCTGTGCAAGGTTTGCGGTTCGCCGTTAGTGATGTTGTACGCCCGGGCCGAGGGCAGAAGGTCGCACTGTGGCTGGCTGGCGAGCCACATCGCGTGCACCGCGTTTTCATAATAGGTCATGTCCACCAGCGCGCTGCCGCCGCGCGGTAACAGAACGCTGCCATAGTGCTGCATCATCTGCGCCAGACGCGGAATAAACACTTTATCATGCGGGCCAAACAGGCTTTGCGGACGCAGGATCGTGAAGCGGGTATTCGGGTTGGCCTGCGCCAGAAGATGGATCACGTCTTCGCTTGCCGCCTTGCTGCGGGCGAATTCGTTGGCGAAACGCTGCGGACGAAAATCTTCCTGAACATCGCGATGATGGTGGTAATCAAAATAGAGCGACGGTGAGGAGATATGTACGAAGTTGCGTACGCCCCAGGCAACCGCCCATTCGCCGAGGCGACGGGTTGCGCGGACGTTGGCTAAATCGAAAGCCTGCTGAGTGCCCCAGGGTGAAGTAAAGCTGGAACAGTGCCACAGGGTATCGATACCGGCGAGCATCACTTTGGCCTGCGAAGAGACCAGCTCGGTTAAGTCCGCAGGGACGAACTCTGCGCCCATTTTGCTCAGAAGCTTGCCCATCGCTTCGTTGCGCCCGGTCGCTCTGACGCTAATGCCCCTGTTACGCAGATATTCCACCGCGTTGCGGCCTAATCCGCTGGTCGCACCGGTAACCAGTACCTTCATATCGATCCACTGTTTAACAAAAGAATTTCGTGCGCATTTTTCCGTGATTCTGACTACGATGCAATGAGAATCATGAAAGAATTCTGTACCTATACTCTATTTGATGGTGATTTGCTCCGCCAGGTGCGCGATGCGTCGGGCCATACCGCGAAAAATAAACAGATGCGCCGGGATCATCAGCAACCAGTAGCAGAGTCCCGGCATACCATGCGGGTGCCACCAGGCGCGGACGTCCAGTTCGCGATGGTCGCCTTTATCGCACAGGGTAAAGCTCAGGCGGCCAAGGCCGGGCGCTTTCATGCCGAATAACAGCGTCAACTGCTTTTCCGGCTCGACGATAATCACCTTCCAGCTGTCCACCGCATCGCCGGTCTGCAGATATTCATTTTCCGGGCGACCTTTTGCCAGCCGGTGACCGACCAGCAGATCCATCGAGCCGCGAGTTTTCCACAGAGCGTTGCCGAAGAAATAGCCCTCTTTGCCGCCAATTTGGTTGACCACCTTCCACAGCGCAGCAAGGCTGGCGGAAGTGTTAACGGTGCAGCCCGCCTGTTTCGGGTAGTAACCGTACTCTGGGCGCCAGCGGGCAAAGGCCTGCGCATCGTAGCCCCAGTCGCTGGAGTTCACCAGCTGCTCCTCTTCCTTTAGCGTGCGGCGCACCGCTTCATCAAAAGCGATGAGAGGTTGCGGGATGAGCGCCCGCAGGGCGCGGTCGTCGGCGATCAGATCGTGCTTTAGCCCCTGAATTAGCGCCCTGGCCGTGGTTGACGGCACTGAAGTAATGATGTTGAGAAACCACACCGAAATCCAACGGGTCGGAAAAGGAATGGGGATCAACGGCCGACGTTTGCCGCTGACTGCCATAAAGCGGATAAACTGCTGCTGATAGCTCAAAATTTCCGGCCCGGCGGCTTCAAAAATGCGATGCTCTGCCGCAGGATTGTTCAGCAGCTGCAGCAGATAATAGAGTAAGTTTTCCAGCGCAATCGGCGTGGTGCGCGAGCGCACCCAGCGCGGCGGCGTCAGTACTGGCAGGTTGTAAACCATATCACGCATCACTTCGAATGCGGCGGAACCGGCGCCGACGATAATGCCGGCGCGAACTTCCGCTACCGGTATGCCCGATTCGCGCAGCAGATCGCCGGTGATCTGGCGGGCGCGCAGATGATCGGATTGTTCCTCTTCTGCAACCTGTAACGAACTGAGATAAATGACTTCGTTCACCGGCGTCTTGCGCAGCGCGTCGCGGACGTTAAGGGCGACCTGCCGCTCGTGGCGGATAAAGTCGCCGCCTTCGCCCATCCCGTGTACCAGATAATAAACGGTGTCAACCTGCGCCAGCAGGGCGGGTAGCGCGTCAGGCTGGTTTAAATCGAGCGAGTAGCACTCGACGCCGGGGAGATGCTGCTTCTTGAGTCTGTCGATCTGGCGCGCCGCCGCCAGCACGGTGAAGCCCTGCTCGCTGAGCCTTGTCACCAGATGCTGGCCGATATAACCGCTGGCGCCAAGCACCAGAATTCGCTGCGACACGCCGGTCTCCTTAACGATTTAAAAATGTCTGCCAGTGGCTAACCACCTCGGCAAGCTGCTGACGGTTCACGTCAATATGCGTCACCAGGCGCACGATGGGCGAGGCGTTGATCAGCACTCCGCGTTCGCGCAGATACTCGCCCAGGGCGGCGGCGCGCGCTTCACCGACGCGAACAAACAGCATATTGGTGTCATGACGCATCACATCCGCGCCGGCGGCGCGCAGCTGTTCTGCCATCCATGCGGCGTTATCATGATCCTCTTTTAAACGCTCGACGTTGTTCTGCAAAGCATACAGGCCCGCAGCCGCCAGAATCCCGGCCTGACGCATCCCGCCGCCGACCATTTTCCGCCAGCGGATGGCGCGGCGAATATACGCTTCGCTCCCCACCAGCAGCGAGCCTACCGGCGCGCCGAGACCTTTAGACAGACAGATGGTGAAAGAGTCGCAGTAGCGGGTGATCTCACCCAGCGCGCAGCCGTATTCCACGACGGCGTTAAAGATACGCGCCCCGTCGACGTGCAGCCCCAGGCCGCGCTGACGCGTAAACTCCCAGGCATCTTTAAGATATTCACGCGGCAGCACTTTGCCGTTGTGGGTGTTTTCCAGCGACAGTAGCCGGGTAGGGGCGAAATGGATATCGTCCGGTTTGATTTTGGCTGCGACTTTATCGAGCGGCAGGGAACCGTCAGCTGCGGCGTCGATAGGCTGCGGCTGGATACTGCCGAGCACCGCCGCGCCGCCGGCTTCGTAGAGATAATTATGCGCGCCCTGGCCGACAATATACTCTTCGCCGCGCTGGCAGTGGCTGAGCAGCGCGACCAGGTTGGCCTGAGTGCCGGTCGGCAAGAAGATAGCGGCCTCTTTGCCCGCCAGGTCGGCGGCAAAGCGCTGGAGTTCGTTAACGGTCGGGTCATCGCCATACACGTCATCCCCGACCGGGGCGGCCATCATCGCTTCCCGCATGGCGCGGCCCGGGCGGGTGACGGTATCACTGCGTAAATCTATCATGACATATCCTTATACACTTCATCCTTCGCGCTGCCTCTGCGTTGGCTGCACCCTCAAACCCCGGTCACATCGTTATTTCTGCTTCCGGGGATTTTCGGGCTTGCCGCCTTGATGCGACACGAATATTTTTGCGTATGAATTGAAAAGGATATTTTTACCTTAGCCAGTTAGTTTTCGCCAGTTCGATAACCTCATCGCCGCGGCCGCTAATAATCGCGCGCAGCATGTAAAGGCTGAAACCTTTGGCCTGCTCCAGTTTGATCTGCGGCGGCATCGCCAGTTCTTCACTGGCGACCACCACATCCACCAGGACCGGGCCGTCGATATTGAAGGCGGTTTGCAACGCCTGGTCAACGTCAGCCGCTTTTTCGACACGGATGCCCTTAATGCCGCAGGCCTCGGCGATGCGGGCAAAGTTGGTCGCATGCAGCTCGGTGCCGTCTGTCAGATAGCCGCCGGCCTTCATCTCCATCGCGACAAAGCCCAGGACGCTGTTATTGAAGATAACGATCTTCACCGGCAGCTTCATTTGCGCCAGCGAGAGAAAATCCCCCATCAGCATGCTAAAGCCGCCGTCGCCGCACATTGCCACGACCTGCCGGTCGGGGGCGGTGGCCTTCGCGCCGATGGCCTGCGGCATGGCGTTAGCCATCGAACCGTGGTTGAACGATCCGATCAGGCGGCGCTTGCCGTTCATCTGTAAATAGCGCGCAGCCCACACGGTTGGCGTTCCGACGTCACAGGTAAAAATGGCGTCGTCGTCGGCAAAGTGGCTGATCCGCTGCGCCAGATACTGCGGATGAAGGGTTTTATCGCTTGGCTTCGCCAGGTCATCGAGCCCCTTGCGCGCGTCGCGATAGTGTTCCAGGGCTTTGTCGAGGAACTTGCGGTCGGTTTTCTCTTCCAGATGCGGCAGCAGCGCGCTGAGGGTGGATTTGATATCGCCGATCAGCGCCATGTCCACTTTACTGTGCGCGCCGATACTGCCGGGGTTGATATCGATCTGAATAATTTTTGCGTCCGTCGGGTAGAAGGCGCGATAGGGGAACTGGGTGCCGAGCAGCACCAGGGTGTCAGCGTTCATCATGGTATGGAAACCGGAGGAGAAGCCTATCAGCCCGGTCATCCCAACATCATAAGGGTTATCGTATTCAACGTGCTCTTTGCCGCGCAGCGCGTGAACGATAGGCGCTTTCAGCTTCGCGGCGAACTCAACCAGCTCTTTATGCGCTCCGGCGCAGCCGCTGCCGCACATCAGCGCGATATTGCTCGAATAGCGCAGCAGCTGGGCCAGTTTTTTCAGTTCTTCTTCTGCCGGCGTCACCTGCGGCAGCGGGGCGTGGTACCAGTGGCTGCTGGCGCTTTCCGGCGCGGGTTTTAGCGCAACGTCGCCGGGGAGCACCACTACCGAGACGCCGCGGTTAATCACCGCTTTGCGCATAGCGATGGCCAGCACCTGCGGGATCTGCTCCGGCGAGGAGACCAGTTCGCAGTAGTGGCTGCATTCGCGAAACAGCTCCTGCGGATGCGTTTCCTGAAAGTAACCGCTGCCGATTTCGCTGGAAGGAATATGGGCAGCGATGGCCAGCACCGGAACATGGTTGCGGTGGCAGTCGAAAAGACCGTTAATCAGATGCAGGTTGCCCGGCCCGCAGGAACCGGCGCACACCGCCAGTTCGCCGGTAAGCTGCGCTTCCGCTCCGGCGGCGAAGGCGGCAACTTCTTCATGGCGCGTGGGCATCCAGTCGATGGTCCCCATGCGGTTCAGGCTGTCGCTTAAGCCATTAAGAGAATCCCCAGTCACGCCCCAAATACGTTTAACGCCAGCCTGTTCTAGAGTTTTGGCAATGTATGCCGCCACGGTCTGTTTCATGGTTTTCCATCTCCTTAAGTGATAACGCTTACAAGCTTAGATGAAAATGACCATTACGCCCGCCGTTTGCCCCTCATTTTCAGCTGCTTTTATTCGTCGGACATTGCGCATACGCTGTGTTCACCTTCGGTGGTAAACAGGAATCATTTCAAATGGTTAAATCTCTGTTAAATGGTGTTAATAAATTGCTGTCGCATGATGATTTTGGCAAACTTTTGTTACGACTTGCCGTTGGCGGCCTGATGCTGTTTCACGGATTACACAAGCTATTCGATGGCGTGGGGGGCATCAGCAGCATGCTGGTGGCGAAAGGTCTGCCGGGCTTTATCGCTTATGGGGTTTTAGCTGGAGAAGTGGTTGCGCCATGTCTGCTGATTGTGGGGATCCTGACGCGCCCCGCGGCGCTGGTGCTGGCATTCACGATGGTTGTGGCCTGGCTGATGGTCGGGACGGGTAAAACCTTCGCGCTGGATGCGGTAGGCGCGTGGGCGATTGAGAGTCTGGTCTATTTCTTTGTTGGCGCGCTGGCGATTGCCTTCCTTGGGGCAGGGCGCTATTCCATTGGCGGAACCTCGGCCTGGCGCTAAGTGCACCAGGGTTTCTGCCTCACCCTGGCCACATCCTGTTTGCCGGGGTGTCGCCGCTCGTTTTTCAGACCCTTTTCTGGGGCGTTATTTTAAGATATTGATTTTTTAATATTTTTATTCTTGCCTAAAAAAGGGTAAAAGGGCCTTTTATTGATTATTGCATGATAAAACAATGAGGCAGGTGCGCCGGGCTAGTGTTCACTGCCGTACAGGCAGCTTAGAAATTGCCGTCTGTTGCCAGAGCGAAACCACGGCTTGTTCACTGCCGTACAGGCAGCTTAGAAAGGATGACCGATCGTATCGGCATTTTTGAATTGGTTCACTGCCGTTCCGGCAGTTCAGTAAGAGCCATGCTACCCGACGATTACCGCGTAGCATGGCCAGCAACAACATTAAGCCAGTACCAAATCTCCCTGCGGCTGGCAGGAGCAGGCCAGCACGTAGCCTTCAGCGATTTCCGCATCGGTTAACGTCATGGTGCTGCTGACGGTATATTCACCGGAAACCACTTTCGTTTTGCAGCAGCCGCAAACGCCCGCGCGGCAGGCGACGGTAACCGGCACCTTATTGCTTTCCAGCGCTTCGAGCAGCGTGGTGCCGACCGGGGCATAAAACGTTTTCGCCGGCTGCAGTTTGGTGAACTTCAGACCGCTGGTGGCCGCGACGGCGACTGGCGTAAAGAACTGCTCTTTAAAGAAGCGCGTCGCGCCCAGCGCTTTCACTTCCTGCTCGACGAGATCCATATACGGCGCCGGACCGCAGGTCATCACGGTGCGCGATGCCAGATCCGGCACGCTTTGCAGTAGTTCAGTCGTTAAACGTCCTGCCACGAAACCGTGGGTAGCGTTATTTTCCGCCACCAGCGTCACCGGATACTGACGCCACTCCTCAGCGAAAATCACATCCTGCGGCGAACGAACGTTAAAAATCACCTGCACATCAGCCTGCGGGCGATATTTTGCCAGCCAGCGGCGCATCGACATGATCGGCGTGACGCCGCAGCCTGCGGCCAGCATCAGGAACTTATCGTCCGCTTTATCATCGCAGGTGAAATCCCCCATCGCGTCGGACAGCCAGATATAGTCGCCGCGCTTTACGTCGCGGGTGAGCCACTGTGATCCCGCGCCATCGTCAATACGGCGAACGGTCAACGTAATATATTCGCTGACGCCCGGCGTGGACGAAATAGTGTAAGCGCGCAGGGTCTCTGCCGAATTACGCACGCTCACCAGTGCGTACTGCCCGGCACGGTACGGATAATAGTCATGGCAGAGCAATGAAATGGTCCACACATCCGGCGTTTCCTGATGGATGTGATGCACCTGCATCCGCCACGGGCATTGTGAGGTTGGCATGGTCATGGATAGCTCCTTACGCGCTCAGCAGTTGCTTCATGTCTTCTTCTACGGTGGTCACAGAGCGCAGACCGAATTTCTCATTGAGCACGGCCAGCAGATCCGGGGTGAAGAAGCCTGGCGCGGTCGGGCCGGTTACGATGTTTTTCACGCCCAGTGAGAGCAGGGTCAGCAGAATGACAATCGCTTTCTGCTCGAACCAGGAAAGCACCAGCGATAGCGGCAGATCATTGACGCCGCAGCCCAGTTTTTCCGCCAGGGTCACCGCCAGGATAATCGCCGAGTAAGCGTCGTTGCACTGACCGGCATCGACCAGACGCGGCAGGCCTTCAATATCGCCGAAATCGAGTTTATTGAAGCGGTATTTACCGCAGGCCAGGGTCAGGATCAGGCAGTCGTCCGGTACGCTGGTGGCAAAATCGGTGAAGTAATTACGCTCGCCCCGCGCGCCGTCACAGCCGCCAACCAGGAAGATGTGGCGCAGTTTTTCCCGGCTCACCAGATCGATAAGGGTATCAGCAGCGCCCAGAAGGGTCTGACGGCCGAAACCTACGGTGATGAGATGCGGGATCTCGCTGTACGGGAAGCCTGCCATCTGCTGCGCCTGGGCGATAACCGGGGCGAAATCTTCGCCTTCCAGATGGTTCACGCCCGGCCAGCCAACGATGCTACGGGTCCAGATACGATCGTCATAGGCGCCGACGGTTGGGTCGATGATGCAGTTAGAGGTCATGACGATCGGCCCCGGGAAACGGGCGAACTCCACCTGCTGGTTCTGCCAGCCGCTGCCGTAGTTCCCAATCAGGTGTTTGAATTTACGCAGCTCCGGATAGCCGTGCGCCGGCAGCATTTCCCCGTGGGTGTAGACGTTAACGCCGGTGCCTTCGGTCTGCTCCAGCAGGTTATAGAGATCTTTCAGGTCATGGCCGGAGATCAGGATGCACTTGCCCTCGGTCGCTTTAACGTTGACCTGGGTTGGGGTCGGATGACCGTATTTGGTGGTCTCACCGGCGTCCAGAATGCTCATGACTTTGAAGTTCATCTGGCCGATTTCCATTGAGCGCTCCAGCAGAGCGTTCATATCGGCAGGCCAGGTACCCAGCCATGCCATGATTTTATGGTACTGGGCGTAGATGTCGTTATCGTACTGGCCCAAAACGTGCGCGTGCTCCATATAGGCCGCAGCGCCTTTCAGGCCGTACAAGCACAGCAGGCGCAGGCCGAGAATGTTCTCGCCGATGGCCGCTTTGTCTTTGTTCGGAGTAAATTCCGCCGCCTGACGCTGCAGGTCGCCCAGATCGTCGCTAGCCAGTTGCACAGCGGCCATCGGATTGTTAACCGTCGCGTGGGCATCAATGCTCAGGCACCGGGCTTTAAGCGCTTCACGCATGGCGATAGCCTGGCGCGCATAGCCAACGATACGCGGGGAGTCGAAGTTAACGTTAGTCAGCGTAGAGAAAAAAGCGCGCGGCGCAAAGCTATCGACGTCGTGGTCGATGATGCCATATTCACGAGCTTTAAGCGCCCAGGCGGAGAGGCCCTGCAGAGAGGCAATCAGCAGATCCTGCAGATCGGACGTTTCGGCCGTTTTCCCGCACATACCCTGCGCGTAAGAGCAGCCGTTTCCTGCTGGAGTACGGATGGTTTGTTCACATTGCACACAAAACATGGTCACACCTTTTAAAGTTATATTTAATATACATGTTTAAGGTTATGCCCGAGCGCGTGAGGAGAAAAGGTATTTCTGATACAACTTACAGGGAGATTGATTTAGCGCAAAATTGGCGGCAGAGGGCTACCGCCTGAGAGGTATTAAGCGGAGAAAAAGGCCATCAGGATGGGCACCAGCAGGCTGAGAATGAAGCCATGAACAATAGCTGCCGGCACGATCTCCACGCCGCCTGAGCGCTGCAGCACCGGCAGCGTAAAATCCATCGATGTTGCGCCGCACAGGCCTAGCGCCGTTGAACGGCTGCGGCGTACCAGCCCCGGGATCAGCATAATCGCCAGCAGCTCTCGTGCCAGATCGTTAAAGAAGGCGGCGCTACCAATCACCGGGCCATAGGATTCTGTTAACAGGATGCCGGAAAGCGAATACCAGCCAAAGCCGGAGGCCATGGCCAGGCCGGTTTTTAGCGGCAGGTCGAGAATAAAGGCATTAATGATTCCGCCCAGCAGTGAGCTCACCATCACCACCACCGCAACCATCATTCCGCGGCGATTCAGAACAATTTGCCGCAGGGTCATGCCATTATTACGCAGTTGAATACCGATCAGGAACAGCAGGAAAATCAGCGTATATTCACTGGCCTCGGTGGCGTGTTGTAAAAAAGGCAGGCCGCTCAGGCCAATAAGAAAACCAATAAGGACTACGCCGCATAGCTGAAGGGATTCCAGCGCCATTGCCAGACGCGAGGGTAATTTTTCCTGGCGATGATGATTTTGCCAGGGCATTTTCTGCTCAAGCCACATCAGAGCCGCAATATTACACAGCAGGATAATGACGACGCTGACCGCTGCGTAATGAAGTATCGACAACAGGTTGCTGGCCAGATTATCGAGGAACGCCAGGCTAATTCCCATAAAAAAGAGAATAACGTAAACGATCCAGCTCAGAAGTCGTGCGATAAGTTTAAGGGCTGACGGCCGATGGAGAGGAATAAGGTAGCCTGCGATTAACGGCAGCAGAATGATTAATAGTCCCGAAAACATGAACGACGTGGTCCTTGCAGAGTGAAAATAGCGTCCCTGACACTACCCAAATCGCCGGACTGAGTAAAGTAGTCGAAAAAAAGAAAGGCCCGGGAAACCGGGCCTTCAGAGAAGCGAGGGTGCTTAACTGCGTTTTTCCAGCAGAGTACGGTAGAGCACGCCGCCGAGAATACCGCCGATAATCGGCATCACCCAGAATAGCCACAGCTGCTGCAGCGCCCAGCCGCCCTGGAAAATCGCTACCGCGGTGCTACGAGCCGGGTTGACAGAAGTGTTGGTGACCGGAATGCTGATCAGGTGAATAAGGGTCAGCGCCAGGCCAATGGCGATAGGGGCGAAGCCCGCCGGAGCGTTTTTATCGGTGGCACCGTGGATGACCAACAGGAAGCCGCAGGTCAGGACAATCTCAATCACAATTGCGGAGAGCATGGAGAAACCGCCAGGTGAGTGTTCGCCGTAACCGTTCGACGCGAACCCGCTGGCGGCGGCGTCAAAGCCCGCTTTACCGCTGGCGACGATATACAGAATAGCGGCGGCAATAATACCACCGACAACCTGGGCGATAATATAGCCAATCACCTCTTTAGCCGGGAAACGACCGCCAGCCCACAGGCCTAAAGTGACTGCCGGGTTAAAGTGGCCGCCGGAAATATGACCGACGGCAAACGCCATGGTTAATACCGTTAAGCCGAAGGCTAACGCGACGCCGGCAAAACCAATACCTAATTCCGGGAAGGCTGCCGCCAGAACGGCGCTGCCGCAACCACCAAACACCAGCCAGAATGTACCAAAGCATTCTGCTGCTAATTTTCTAAACATAACCACCTCAATAAAATAATGTTACGAGCGCGGAAAACCGCGCCGGTCTTTATTTATCGATATAAATAACGACGATAAAAATAAAGCGCCGCTATTTTATGGACGTTCAACATCGTCGCACTAGCAATATAAATCGAGGTAACTTGATTTAGGGCAAGGTGATGTGATTCCTTCAGTAATGTCTACCGAGTTGAAGTGTAGAACAGAACAAATTAAAAAACTGGCAACCCGTTAAGTATTTTGCAAGCTGAATAGTCACCGTGCGGATACATACGCTTAAGATTTATCCTGCAGCGCGGAGTAGCGGGTGTGTCATGTTCATCCCCACCTCGCTATACTGCTGATAACTGAAGGAGAAAGTAGCCACCGAGCGGAGGGGATATGCATCTTGAGCGCGTCGAAATAGTAGGCTTTCGCGGCATCAACCGGTTATCGTTGATGCTGGAGCAAAATAACGTGCTGATTGGCGAAAATGCATGGGGTAAATCCAGCCTGCTGGATGCCCTGACGCTGCTCCTGTCGCCGGAGTTCGATCTGTATCATTTTGTTCGGGAAGATTTTTGGTTTCCACCCGGGGATGTTCAGGGGCGCGAGCGTCATCTGCATATTATTCTGACCTTCCGTGAAAATGAACCGGGCCGCCATCGGGTCCGCCGCTATCGGCCGCTCAGCAATTGCTGGGTACCCTGCGACGATGGCTATCAGCGAGTGTTCTACCGCCTGGAGGGGGAGCTTGCCGATGATGATAGCGTGATGACTCTGCGCAGCTTTATTAACGGCGAAGGGGAAGCGCTGGAGCTTGAAGATATTGATGAGCTCGCTCGTCACCTGGTACGGCTGATGCCGGTGCTGCGCCTGCGCGATGCCCGTTTTATGCGGCGGATCCACAACGGTACCGTGCCGCATTCGCCGCAGATCGAAATTACCGCCCGCCAGCTCGATTTTCTCTCCCGCGAGTTGGTGCACCATCCGCAAAATTTAACCGACGGGCAAATCAGGCAGGGGCTGTCGGCCATGGTGCAGCTGTTGGAGCACTATTTTGCCGAGCAGAGCAGCGCGCAATCTCGTCACCGCCTGATGCGCCGCCATTCACATGATGAACAGCGCAGCTGGCGCTATCTGGACATCATCAACCGTATGATCGACAAACCCGGCGGCCGTAGCCATCGGGTGATTTTATTGGGGCTCTTTTCCACGTTGTTGCAGGCGAAAGGGACCGTCAGACTCGATCGCGATGCGCGGCCGCTGCTGTTAATTGAGGATCCGGAAACCCGACTGCACCCCATTATGCTATCCGTGGCCTGGCATTTGCTCAATTTGCTGCCGCTGCAGCGGGTGACGACGACGAACTCCGGCGAGCTGCTGTCGCTAACGCCCGTCGAGCATGTGTGCCGACTGGTGCGTGAATCGTCACGGGTGTCGGCCTGGCGACTGGGGCCTGGTGGAATGAATGCAGAAGACAGTCGACGCATCGCATTTCATATTCGTTTTAACCGCGCTTCATCGCTGTTTGCCCGCTGTTGGCTGCTGGTGGAAGGCGAGACGGAAACCTGGGTTATCAACGAACTGGCCCGCCAGTGCGGCCATCACTTTGATGCGGAAGGGGTGAAGGTGATCGAGTTTGCCCAGTCGGGTTTAAAACCGCTGATTAAGTTCGCCCGGCGAATGGGCATTGAGTGGCACGTGCTGGTGGATGGCGATGAAGCCGGGAAGAAATACGCCGCCACCGTTCGCAGTTTGTTGAATGACGATAAAATGCTGGAGCGAGACCATCTCACCGCGCTACCGGCGATGGATATGGAACATTTTATGTATCGTCAGGGATTCGATGATGTTTATCATCGGGTCGCGCAGCTGCCGATGAATATTCCTATGAATATGCGGCGGGTGATCACCAAAGCGATTCATCGCTCGTCTAAGCCTGACCTGGCGATTGAAGTGGCGATGGAGGCCGGACGTCGCGGCGTTGACGCCATTCCGACGCTGTTGAAAAAAATGTTTTCTCGCGTGCTATGGCTGGCGCGCGGGCGGGCGGATTAGCGGCGACCAACGTTTATATCTTCGTGCCGGGAGCGATTCCGGCGCGTCTGCATCTGCACGTCACTCAACCTCAGTTAAACAAAAATTAAGCGCAGCTAAAAATGAACGTTATTCTGTTACCGCATTTAGATAGAATTGACGCGGGTTCTGCGGATTAAAACATCAGGAATGGTTATGAAATTAAATGGAAAGCGCAGGAAAATTTGGTGGCTGCTGGCGATTGTCGTGCTGGCCCTCGCCGTCTGGGGATGGCGAATACTGAATGCGCCGCTACCGCAATATCAGACGCTGGTGGTGCGTAAAGGGGACCTGCAGCAGAGCGTGCTGGCGACCGGTAAGCTGGATGCGTTAAAAAAAGTGGATGTCGGGGCGCAGGTGAGCGGACAGCTCAAAACGCTGCGCGTCGAGATTGGCGACAAAGTGAAAAAAGACCAGCTGCTGGGGGTTATTGACCCGGAGCAGGCGGAAAACCAGATTAAGGAAGTTGAAGCGACGCTGATGGAGCTGCGGGCGCAGCTCAACCAGGCGCGCGCGGAGCGTAAACTCTCTGCGGCGACTTTAGCTCGCCAGCAGCAGCTGGCGCAGCGTCAGCTGGTCTCCCGGCAGGACCTGGACACTGCAGCGACCGACCTGGCGGTGAAAGAGGCGCAAATCGGCACGATTGAAGCGCAGGTCAAACGCAATCAGGCCACCCTGGATACGGCTAAAACCAACCTCGACTACACCAAAATTCTGGCGCCGATGTCCGGGGAAGTGACGCAAATCACCACCCTGCAGGGGCAGACGGTGATTGCCGCCCAGCAGGCGCCGAATATTTTGACCCTGGCCGATCTCAGCACCATGCTGGTGAAGGCGCAGGTTTCGGAAGCGGACGTCATCCATCTCAAGCCGGGGCAAAAGGCCTGGTTTACGGTGTTGGGCGATCCGCTGACGCGCTATGAAGGGACGCTGAAGGATATTCTACCGACGCCTGAAAAGGTTAACGACGCCATCTTCTACTACGCCCGCTTTGAGGTACCGAACCCGCAGGGCATCCTGCGCCTGGAGATGACCGCCCAGGTGCATATTCAGCTTTCGGAAGTCAAAAACGTCATCACCATCCCGCTGAGCGCGCTGGGGGAGGCCATCGGCGATAACCGCTATCACGTGCGTCTGCTACGTACCGGTGAAGTTAAAGAGCGTGAAATCGTTATCGGTGCGCGGAATGACACCGATGTGGCGGTGGTGAAAGGGCTGGAAGAGGGGGATGAAGTCATTATCGGCGAAGGTGCGGCCGGAGCAGCGAAATGACGGCGTTACTTGAACTGCGTGATATTCGCCGCAGCTACCCCTCCGGCGATGGCAACGTTGAGGTGCTGAAAGGTATTACGTTGAGCATTGCCGCCGGCGAGATGGTGGCTATTGTCGGGGCCTCCGGCTCAGGGAAATCCACGCTGATGAATATTCTCGGCTGTCTGGATAAACCCACCAGCGGCACCTATCGGGTTGCCGGAACCGACGTGGCACGTCTCAACGGCGATGAGCTGGCGCGACTGCGGCGGGAACATTTCGGTTTTATTTTTCAGCGCTATCATCTGCTATCGCATCTCACCGCGGCGCAGAACGTGGAAGTGCCGGCGGTCTATGCCGGAGCGGAGCGCAAAGCGCGGCTGGCCCGCGCCCATGAGCTGCTGGTACGACTGGGGCTTGGCGACCGGGCAGAATATCAACCTTCACAGCTCTCCGGCGGCCAACAGCAGCGGGTGAGTATCGCCCGCGCCCTGATGAACGGCGGGGAAGTGATTCTGGCGGATGAGCCTACCGGTGCGCTGGACAGCCGCTCCGGCGAAGAGGTCATGGGGATCCTTCACCAGCTGAAAGCGCAGGGACATACGGTCATTATCGTCACCCATGACCCGCAGGTGGCGGCTCAGGCTGAGCGGGTCATTGAGATACACGACGGTGAGATCGTGCGTAACCCGCCCGCGTTGAGCTCCGCGCAAGGCGGCGCGCTGCGCCAGCGCACGGCGGCCGAACCGTCGGCATGGCGTCAGTTCAGTAGCGGTTTTCGCGAGGCGCTGGTCATGGCCTGGCGCGCCATGGCGGCGAATAAAATGCGCACGCTGCTGACGATGCTCGGGATAATTATCGGCATTGCATCGGTGGTGTCGATTGTGGTGGTGGGCGATGCCGCGAAGCAAATGGTGCTGGCCGATATCCGCGCCATCGGCACCAATACCATTGATGTTTATCCCGGTAAGGATTTCGGCGATGACGATCCCCGCTATCAGCAGTCGCTGAAGTACGACGATCTGCTTGCTATTCAGAAACAGCCCTGGGTCAGCTCGGCGACCCCTGCGGTCTCCAAAAGCCTGCGTCTGCGGGCGGATAATATCGACGTTGCCGCTAGCGCTGAGGGCGTGGGGGCGCAGTACTTTAACGTTTACGGTATGACTTTTAGCGAAGGCAACACCTTCAACGAACTCCAGCTAAATAGCCGCGCGCAGGTGGTGGTGCTCGATAGCAACGCGCGTCGTCAGCTATTTCCGCACAAAGCGCGGGTCGTTGGCGAAGTGATTCTTGTCAGCAACATGCCCGCGACGGTCATCGGCGTTGCCGATGAAAAACAGTCGATGTTTGGCAGCAGCAAAATTCTGCGCGTCTGGTTACCCTATACCACGATGGCCGGCCGGGTTATGGGGCAGTCGTGGCTGAACTCCATCACCGTCCGGGTCAATGAAGGTTACGACAGCGCGCTTGCCGAGCAGCAGCTGTTACGTCTCCTGGAACTGCGCCACGGTAAGAAAGATGTTTTCACCTGGAATATGGACAGCATCTTGAAAACGGCGGAACGGACCACACATACACTACAGCTGTTTCTGACCCTGGTGGCGGTGATTGCGCTGGTGGTTGGCGGGATTGGCGTGATGAATATTATGCTGGTCTCCGTTACCGAACGCACGCGAGAGATCGGTATCCGTATGGCTGTCGGGGCGCGGGCCAGCGACGTACTGCAGCAGTTTTTGATTGAGGCGGTGCTGGTTTGCCTGGTCGGCGGGGCGCTGGGCGTGACGCTTTCGTTGCTGATTGCCTTCGTGCTGCAGCTGTTTTTGCCCGGCTGGGAAATCGGCTTTTCGCCGCTGGCGCTGCTGACCGCATTTTTATGCTCGACGCTGACCGGAGTGTTGTTTGGCTGGCTCCCGGCGCGCAATGCGGCTCGTCTGGACCCGGTCGACGCCCTGGCACGGGAGTAGCGATAAAAAAATGCCAGTCAGAAGGACTGGCATTTTACTGGCGGGATGTACACAATGAAGCAAAAGAGTTATGCGGCTGTTTCTGTTTCTTCCGCTTCAACAGGGACGATCACGCTGGCGTGATTACCTTTTGGCCCCTGGTGAACATCAAACCGAACCGCTTGTCCGGCTTTTAGCGTTCTGTAACCATCCATCTGGATGGTCGAGTAATGGGCGAAAATGTCTTCGCCGCCGCCCTCAGGGCAGATAAAACCGAACCCTTTGGCATTGTTGAACCACTTAACAGTACCCATTTCCATACTTCGACATCCTTCGTAAATCTTATAAGTAAGATGGAATGAACCGGTAGTGGAGTGACGAGTTGTTCATTTGCTCGCCAACTCTCGCCACTACAATTTAGAGAAATCAGGAAATGCGTCAAGCGATTGACGACCGGGAACGGTGAAAAATGCGTCAAAATTTGAAGCAGTTAACGCTATTGCCGGGGAATGTGACAGACATCGCGGATGGAAGTAATAGATGATAATTATCTATGATCTATTGTAGATTTGTGATGTGCATAGCCTCTGGTCATCGACAGGCCACCGCCTGTTGGCAACAGCAACCGATGATGAACACTGACGATGAGTAAGAGAGACTGGTTGGACTTCGATCAGCTAATCGAGGACGAAGTTAAAGATGCGCTAAAACCGCCATCTATGTATAAAGTGATATTAGTCAATGATGACTACACTCCAATGGAGTTTGTTATTGACGTGTTACAAAAATTCTTTTCTTATGATGTTGAACGTGCAACGCAACTGATGCTGACGGTTCACTATCAAGGTAAAGCGATTTGCGGGGTGTTTACCGCTGAAGTCGCGGAAACCAAAGTATCGATGGTGAACCAATACGCGAGGGAGAACGAACATCCGTTGTTGTGTACGCTAGAAAAAGCCTGAATGCAGGCAATAAACTTGGGGGAGGTGCCTATGCTCAATCAAGAACTGGAACTCAGTTTAAACATGGCTTTCGCCAGAGCGCGCGAGCACCGTCATGAGTTCATGACCGTCGAGCACTTGTTGCTGGCGCTGCTTAGCAACCCTTCGGCCCGCGAAGCGCTTGAAGCGTGTTCAGTGGACCTGGTCGCGCTGCGTCAGGAACTTGAAGCCTTCATCGAACAGACCACACCCGTACTGCCTGCAACGGAAGAAGAGCGCGACACTCAGCCGACGCTGAGCTTCCAGCGCGTGCTGCAACGTGCTGTTTTCCACGTCCAGTCATCCGGTCGCAGCGAAGTGACCGGCGCCAACGTTCTGGTTGCGATTTTCAGCGAACAGGAGTCTCAGGCGGCATACCTGCTGCGTAAACATGAAGTCAGCCGACTTGATGTGGTGAACTTCATCTCTCACGGTACGCGCAAAGACGAGCCGAGCCAGTCTTCCGATAACAGCGGAAGCCAGCCTGGCAGCAGTGAAGAGCAAGCAGGCGGGGAGGATCGTATGGAAAACTTCACCACCAACCTCAACCAGCTTGCCCGCGTAGGCGGTATCGATCCGCTGATCGGCCGCGAGAAAGAGCTGGAACGTGCTATTCAGGTTCTGTGCCGCCGTCGCAAGAACAACCCGCTGCTGGTGGGGGAATCCGGCGTCGGTAAGACCGCAATTGCCGAAGGTCTCGCCTGGCGTATCGTGCAGGGCGACGTACCGGAAGTGATGGCCGACTGCACTATCTATTCACTGGATATTGGCTCGCTGCTGGCAGGTACTAAATACCGCGGCGATTTTGAAAAACGCTTTAAAGCGCTGCTTAAGCAGCTGGAGCAGGATACCAACAGTATTCTGTTCATTGATGAGATCCACACTATCATTGGTGCGGGCGCGGCTTCCGGCGGGCAGGTCGATGCCGCTAACCTGATTAAGCCGCTGCTTTCCAGCGGTAAAATCCGGGTTATCGGTTCGACGACCTACCAGGAGTTCAGCAACATCTTTGAAAAAGATCGTGCGCTGGCGCGTCGTTTCCAGAAAATTGATATCACCGAACCTTCCGTGGAAGAGACGGTGCAGATTATTAACGGTCTGAAGCCGAAGTATGAAGCGCACCACGACGTGCGTTACACCGCGAAAGCGGTACGTGCGGCGGTGGAACTGGCGGTGAAATACATTAACGATCGTCATCTGCCGGATAAGGCGATTGACGTGATTGACGAAGCCGGCGCGCGCGCGCGCTTGATGCCGGTGAGCAAACGTAAGAAAACGGTCAACGTGGCGGATATTGAGTCCGTGGTGGCGCGAATTGCGCGTATTCCTGAGAAGAGCGTTTCCCGCAGCGACCGCGATACGCTGAAAAACCTTGGCGATCGCCTGAAAATGCTGGTCTTTGGCCAGGATAAAGCGATTGAGGCCTTAACCGAAGCGATCAAGATGGCGCGCGCCGGGCTTGGCCATGAGCACAAACCTGTCGGCTCTTTCCTGTTTGCCGGGCCTACCGGGGTGGGTAAAACCGAGGTTACTGTACAGCTGGCGAAGTCGCTGGGTATTGAGCTGCTGCGTTTTGATATGTCCGAATATATGGAACGTCATACCGTCAGCCGCTTAATTGGTGCGCCTCCGGGATACGTCGGTTTCGATCAGGGCGGGCTGCTGACCGATGCGGTTATTAAGCATCCGCACGCGGTACTGCTGCTCGATGAAATTGAAAAAGCGCATCCGGACGTCTTTAACCTGCTGTTGCAGGTAATGGATAACGGTACGCTGACAGATAACAACGGCCGCAAAGCGGATTTCCGCAACGTGGTGCTGGTGATGACCACCAACGCCGGCGTGCGTGAAACCGAGCGTAAATCGATTGGCCTTATCCATCAGGACAACAGTCCGGATGCGATGGATGAGATCAAAAAGATCTTTACGCCGGAGTTCCGTAACCGCCTCGACAACATTATCTGGTTCGATCACCTGTCCACGACGGTTATCCACCAGGTAGTGGATAAGTTTATCGTTGAGCTGCAGGTCCAGCTGGATCAGAAAGGCGTCTCTTTGGAAGTAAGCCAGGAAGCCCGCGATTGGCTGGCCGAGAAAGGCTACGACCGGGCCATGGGCGCGCGTCCGATGGCGAGGGTGATTCAGGACAACCTGAAAAAACCGCTGGCCAACGAGCTGCTGTTTGGCTCACTGGTTGACGGTGGTCAGGTGATCGTTGAGCTGGACAAAGAGAAAAACGCGCTGACCTACGCCTTCCAGAGTGCGCAAAAGCACAAACCGGAAGCGGCACATTAAGTCGCTTGCGTGAAACGTCAAAACCGGCCTCAGGGCCGGTTTTTTTATGCCTCTCTTCTGAATCCTTTTATTCGTTTTTTTAACATGTTGATTTTAAATAAAAAAAACCGGTTAAAAAAAATATGGCAGAGGAGGTTTATTATTTAATTTCAATAATAACAATATGATGGGGTGCGGTTTGCCCAGTTCACTGCCATAAAGGCAGCATTCCATCCTTAAATTTCCTGACTTACCGCATAGTCACTCAGCATTTTCACAAAACGCTCAACGGACCACTCTTTGATATCCGATACCTGGCCGTCACCCATCTCGACGAGCCTCAAAGCACCAGCTTCATCATTGATAACATCTATAGAGTAAAAAGGGCTGTTTATACGTGCGGCGATTTCGCTAACCCTGGCAGGAATATCGCCGTTTGCGGCATGAACTTTGCCATCGAGAACAAAGAATCGCCTTTCGCTGGATGTATCAAATTTCTCCACGCGTCTCAGGCAAACTCCTCCTTCAATTTCACCGCGAAACTGTTTAAGCAATGTGATGATTTCATCAATTTCTTGCGCATTGCGAGCGATTGAGCCGCGGGAGGTTGTGAGCGACTTTACATAGTCCTTCACAAAATAAGCAGGCCAACCATATTCCTTAGTGAGGGCAGCAAAGTCAGCATCTTCGCTAGTCACGATGGTTTCTGGCGTGAGATCCCGACAACTTTCATACCAGCCCGGCAAATGGTGGCATTGAAGATATTGCTGGCATGACGTTAATAAGCGAGCGCCTCGCTTTTCCACCGCTCGGGATAAACTTTCGTACTCATCCGGGTGCAGCATCCATCCGCGCCACAGTACCGGCATATTGGCTGAAAAACTGGATGAAAAGCGGTAGTCGCCCAGCGCCGCAGCCTCTGATGAAAGTAACAGGCAGGTAATACTGCTTTGGCAGGCATAAGTGTACTCAGCTAAAAACATCTCGTCAGGTTGTGACGGATGAAGCATATCGTTGGGATAGATAATTTGCAGGGCGCTCATTTGGGTATCCTTTCTCGCCAGGACAATCCAGCTATTATTTTACGGGCGCAGAGACAGGGCCGTCAAAGCCGAAGAGGGAAGCGGCGTGAGAATGAAAGAAATGAAAAGACCGGGAATTATCCCGGCCTTCAGCATCTGGCGCGTTAAGCGCGAAAACGATCAGCGACTACGGAAGACAATGCGGCCTTTGCTCAGGTCGTACGGGGTCAGCTCAACAGTCACTTTGTCGCCCGTCAGAATGCGGATGTAGTTTTTACGCATTTTACCGGAAATATGCGCAGTTACCACGTGACCGTTTTCCAGTTCTACGCGGAACATAGTGTTAGGCAGCGTATCAAGTACGGTGCCCTGCATTTCAATATTGTCTTCTTTGGCCATCTAGTCCTCTGGGGTATCACTACCGTAGTTTTGAACCGGCAAGATAATGCCGAAGTTCAGCAAGTATGTAAAGTTTTACGTCAAATCGCCGAAGTAGTTTTGGCGCATTGCCCGTAATTCACGCGGATAAACCGGGCGACAGGCGCAAACGTAAAGGGGGAGTGACAGAACGATGGGCGTTATCTGACTCTTATTATTCCCAAACGGCGGCGGGGCAACGGGCAGAAGCTACTCTACCGCGCAATTATAACATCCCGACAAAAAATGTGCTGAAAACATTTATGCTTCTCCTGCAAATAGCACCCTTGGCACCCAGAACCGCTCCGGCAGACGATACGTCCGCAGTACGGAGAGATAGTCGAGATAATCGCGGCGAGGAATTTCTACTGCGCCCAACGAAGCCGTATGCTTGTTTAGCACCTGGCAATCGATTAATTTTCCACCATCGTGCATAAACGCCTGGCTAAAGACCAACAGTGCGGTTTTGGAGGCATTTTCGGCTCGGCTGAACATTGATTCTCCGCAAAACAGCGCCCCCTGCGCAACGCCGTACATGCCACCCACTAATTCCTCTCCCTGCCACACTTCAACAGAATGAGCGTGCCCCAGCTCATGTAGCTGATGGTATGCCTGAACAATACCCTGCGTTATCCATGTTCCTTCATCACGATGATCGGCGCAGCCTTCAATAACCTGACCGAAGGCGTGATTCAACGTTACGCGATACGGGGAGCGCTGATGAAAACGCTTCATACTGCGGCTGAGATGGAATTTCTCCGGCCACAGTACCGCTCGCGGGTCGGGGGACCACCAGAGAATTGGGTCACCGGGCGAAAACCATGGAAAAATACCGCGCTGATAGGCCATCAGTAACCGCGCCGGGCTAAGATCGCCGCCCAGCGCTAACAGACCATTAGGTTCGCGCAAAGCGCCTTCCGGGGAGGGGAAGGCGATGGAATGATGAGAGAGCTGAACCAGCCGCATTTTTACCTCAACGCATCAGGCAATGATTCAATAGTAGCCTACAGACGCTGCTTAAACTGGTAGTAACGCCCCTGTTCAGCCAGCAATTCTGCGTGACTACCTTGCTCAATAATCTTTCCGTTGTCCATGACTATTATCTGATTAAACCGCGCCAGCCCGCGCAGACGATGAGTTACCATCAGCACGGTTTTTTCACGCATAACTTCAGCAAGTAAATCAAGTATTTGGCTTTCGGTCGTCGCATCAAGGCCTTCAGTAGGTTCGTCCAGCAGCATCAGCGGCGCATCGTGAAGCAGGGCGCGAGCGATAGCCAGCCTGCGCAGCTCGCCGCCGGAAAGCTGACGACCACCTTCTCCCAGCCAGCTATTCAGGCCGCTATCTTCCAGCAACCTGGCTAAACCGACGCGTTCAAGCGTTTCTGCAAGCCGGGCATCGCTGGCCCCCGGGGAAGCCAGCAGCAGGTTGTCGCGCAGGGTCGCGCTGAACAGATGTACGCGCTGTGGCACGACGCTCATCGCCTGGCGCAACGTCGCTTCGTTAAGCTGCGTCAGCGGCTGATCATTGAGTAATATCTCTCCCTCCGCCGGATCCCAGGCACGGGTCAGCAGCTGTAACAGCGTCGATTTACCGCAGCCTGTTCGTCCCAGGATGGCGATATGCTCTCCGGCCTCGATCTGCAATGAAATTTTCTCCAGCGCAGGGGAGGGCTGCTGCGGATAGCTGAAGGTAACCTGATTTAAGCTTAACGAAACGCGATCCAGCTTTTGGTTTTCGCCCTGAGTGAAGGCGACTTCCGGCTCTTGTTCGGTAATTTGCGTAATGCGCTTTGCGGAAGCGATCACCTGCCCCAGATGCTGAAATGCGCCGGTTACCGGCGCCAGCGCTTCAAACGCCGCCAGCGCGCAGAAGACAAACAACGCGATCAGCGCGCCCGGTTGAGTATCGCCGCCAACGCCTGCGGAGGCGAGCCACAGCATAGTAATAACCGCCACTCCGCCAATCAGCAGCATCAGCGCCTGGGAGAGGGCCGTCAGTTCCGCCTGGCGACGCTGCGCATCCAGCCAATGCGCTTCGGTTTTTTCCATTTGCTGCCGGTAACGATCGCTGGCTTTGAACAGCATCAGCTCCGCCTGCCCCTGCAGCCATGAGGTCAACTGCTGGCGGTACTGCCCGCGGAAATGAGTCATGCTTTCACCGGCGGGCTTACCGGCGCGATAGAACAGCAGCGGCATCACCAGCAGGGTAAGTAGCATAATACCGCCCAGGGTCAGAGCCAGAGTAACGTCCAGTACGCTCAGCCCCACGGTGACGACGAGAATTACCACCAGCGCGCCTACCAGCGGCGATATGACGCGCAGATAGAGATGATCCAGGGTATCGACATCTGCAACCACCCGGTTAAGCAGTTCGCCCTGACGAAAACGCGCCAGCCCGGCGGGGGAGAGCGGTAGCAGTTTGCTGAAGGTAAATACCCGCAGATGCTGCAGGACGCGAAAGGTTGCGTCATGGCTGACCAGACGCTCAAAATAACGGCCAGCGGTGCGAATGATCGCCGCGCCGCGTACGCCCGCGGCTGGCAACATATAGTTAAAGCTGTAGATGCCCGCTACGCCAACAACGGCCGATGCCGACAGGAACCAGCCGGATAACGTTAATAAGCCAATGCTGGCCAGCAGCGTAACGATCGCCAGCACGATACCGAGCAGCAGCAGCCATTTGTGTCGTTTGTACAGCGCCAGGTAAGGCCATAATGCGCGCATTTAAATCTCCTCCTGACGATGAGCAAGCAGGGTTGCAAAAGGGCCGCCTGCGGTCGCCAGTTGCGAATAACTGCCTTGTTCAACAATTTGACCATCCTGCATCACCCAGATTGCATCCCAGTTCGCAAGGCCTTCCAGCTGGTGGGTAACCATTAGCGTGGTTTGCTGCGTTGATGCATTGGTCAGCGCCTGCATCACGCGCTGCTCACTATGGGCATCCAGGCTGGCTGCGGGTTCGTCCAGCAGCAGCAGGCGGCAGGGTACCAACAGCGCCCGCGCGACGGCGACACGCTGAGCCTGCCCGACCGACAGGCGACCGGCCTGATCGCCGACAGGCGTGTTAATACCCTGCGGCAGAAGGGAGAGGAACTCGCTGACCCACGCTTTATCCAGCGCAAGCTGTAGCTGTGCTTCGGTGGCATCAGGGCATGACAGCAGGACGTTGTCACGCAGCGTTGCCGCCGGCAGTTGCGGATTTTGCCCTACCCAGCTCAGGAGACGGCGCCAGCGGTCGGCATCCAGACTCTTCAACTCAACGCCATTGACCTTGAGCGAGCCCTCATAGGGAAGAAAACCCGTTAGCGTATTCAATAGCGAGCTTTTACCGGAGCCGCTTTGCCCAACCAGCACCACGCGCTCGCCAGCGCGTAGGGAAAAATTCAGCGGCCCGGCCAGCACTTTACCCTCAGGGGATTTGATCAGCAGGTCGCGGGCTTCGATGCTAATCATTTCATTATCGCTTAATACTTTTTCCCCACGTTCTGGCTGCGCCAGCGGCGTTTCCATAAAGGTCTTCAGGCTATCTGCGGCGCCAATAGCCTGCGCTTTCGCATGATAAAAGGTGCCTAAATCGCGCAGCGGCTGGAAAAACTCGGGGGCCAGAATCAGCGCGAGGAAACCGGCCATCAACGTCACACCGGCGCCGTAGTGGCCAAAGTTGAGCTCTCCCAGATAGGAAAAGCCAAAGTAAACGGCTACCAGCGCAATCGAGAGCGAGGTGAAAAATTCCAGCACGCCGGAGGAGAGAAACGCCAGACGCAGCACTTCCATTGTTCGCTGACGGAAATCCTGAGAAGCCTCGCGTATGTTTTCCGTCTCTGCTTGACCGCGATGAAAAATTCTCAGCGTCTCCATACCGCGCAGGCGGTCGAGAAAATGGCCGCTTAAGCGCGCCAGAGCGAGAAAGTTACGTCGGTTGGCATCGGCCGCTCCCATGCCAACCAGCGCCATAAACAGAGGAATAAGCGGCGCTGTGCCCAACAGAATCAGCGCTGCGGCCCAGTTGATGGGGAAAATAGTGATGACGATCAGTAAGGGAATGCTGGCCGCCAGCGTCATCTGCGGTAAATAGCGAGCATAGTAGTCATGCATATCGTCGATCTGCTCAAGGATCAGCGTGGCCCAGCTACCCGCGGGTTTCCCCTGTATCCAGGCAGGCCCCGCCTGCTGTAAGCGATCCAGAACCTGGCGGCGAATCTCAACGCGGATATGCTGGCCCGCCTGAAAACCCACTCTTTCACGCAGCCAGACAACCCAGGCGCGCAGCACAAAGACCAGCACCAGTAACACAAAAGGCAGCAGCAGCGCCGTGGCGGGAATATTTTCCATAATCATGCGATGAAGGATCCGCGCCAGGAACCAGGCCTGAGCAACGATGAGCAGGCCGCTAACGACGCCCAGGAGACGGGAAATCATCAACCAGCGACGGGAGATAATGCTTTGATCTTTTAACCAACGGGTTAACTCTTGTTGACGGGTTTTATTCATTGCGCGCTTAGCAGGTGTAGTTATGAGTTTTTTGGGCACGGCAATGTTACAACGGGGCAAAAATAAAGGCGACTTTTCGTCGCCTTCTTTACCTTTGTTACTGACTTGTAAAGATTATTTGCAAGCGTCGGCTAAACCATCCAGATAACGCTCTGCATCCAGCGCAGCCATACAGCCTGTTCCGGCAGAGGTAATCGCCTGACGATAGATATGGTCCATCACGTCACCCGCAGCGAAGACGCCAGGAATGCTGGTCTGGGTGGCGTTGCCGTGGATGCCGGACTGAACTTTAATGTAGCCGTTTTCCAGCTCCAGTTGACCGGCAAAAATCGCCGTGTTCGGGCTATGCCCGATAGCAACGAACAGCCCGGCAACGTCCAGGGATTCAACATTGTCAGCATTCTGCGTATCGCGCAAGCGCAGGCCGCTCACGCCCATCTGATCGCCGGTTACTTCTTCGAGGGTGCGGTTGGTATGCAGCACGATGTTGCCGCTTTCCACTTTATCCATCAGGCGTTTGATGAGGATTTTTTCCGCGCGGAAGCCGTCACGACGGTGGATCAGATGGACTTCGGAAGCGATGTTGGACAGATACAGCGCCTCTTCAACAGCCGTATTGCCGCCGCCGATGACGGCGACTTTCTGGTTACGATAGAAGAAACCGTCGCAGGTGGCGCAGGCAGAAACGCCGCGGCCTTTAAATGCCTCTTCTGATGGAAGCCCCAGATAACGCGCTGATGCGCCGGTGGCGATAATCAGGGCGTCACAGGTGTATTCACCGCTGTCGCCAGTCAGGCGGAACGGACGGTTTTGTAGATTGACGCTGTTGATATGATCGAAAATAATTTCGGTCTCAAACTTGGTGGCATGTTCGTGCATGCGCTCCATCAGCAGCGGTCCGGTCAGATCGTTAGGATCGCCTGGCCAGTTTTCCACTTCAGTGGTGGTGGTCAGCTGACCGCCTTTTTCCATTCCGGTAATCAGTACCGGCTGCAGATTTGCGCGCGCTGCGTAGACCGCAGCGGTATATCCCGCAGGTCCAGAACCAAGAATAAGCAGTTTACTGTGTTTGGCCGTGCCCATGAGATCCTCGTAATTTATTAGCATACATGCGCTGGATTGTAGGGAATTTGTGGACGTAAAAAAAGAGCGTGGCAGTTTTGTTAACGATATGTGTAATAGAAGCTGCCGATTAATTGGCGATTTAACGAACGAAGAATATAACTAATTCTACTGTCAGGGGGACAATTATAAGAGGAAAACATGAGAATCAACGGGGGAGGATAATGAATATCTGGCATCTTGTACTAAAAATCGATGTTTTGCTTTGACAATCCCCTGTGCTTTTGCGAAAACATTCATGGAAGAAGAAAAGCAGTGTTTAGCGTGTGGCGAATTTTAATGCACGCAAATGCCATTTTTATCCGGGTTAGCGAAATCTACGCATGGTGTGGACAGACGCCATGCGTGATGTCGGTGACTGCCGTCAGGCAACGGGCTTCTCACGTACCCCTGGGTTACCCATCGTCGTAAGGGTAATGACAGGATGGACTCTGGCAGTGAAGGCTCAGAGTCGGAACAGGAGTAGGGAAGGAATACAGAGAGACAATAATAATGGTAGATAGCAAGAAGCGCCCTGGCAAAGATCTCGACCGCATTGATCGTAATATTTTGAATGAATTGCAAAAAGACGGGCGTATTTCCAACGTCGAGCTTTCTAAACGGGTGGGACTTTCTCCGACGCCTTGCCTTGAGCGCGTGCGTCGACTGGAAAGACAGGGTTTTATTCAGGGCTATACAGCGCTGCTCAACCCGCATTATCTGGATGCATCACTTCTGGTATTTGTTGAGATTACTCTGAATCGTGGCGCGCCGGATGTGTTTGAGCAATTTAACTCCGCTGTGCAAAAACTTGAAGAAATTCAAGAGTGTCATCTGGTTTCCGGGGATTTCGATTACCTGTTGAAAACCCGCGTGCCGGATATGTCTGCGTATCGTAAACTACTGGGCGAGACCTTGCTGCGCCTGCCGGGCGTAAACGACACCCGTACCTATGTGGTAATGGAAGAAGTCAAGCAAAGTAATCGTCTGGTAATTAAGACGCGCTAACACGGAACAGGTGCAAAATCGACGTAGTTTGATTACACTCCTGTTAATCCATACAGCAACAGTGCCGGGGAGACCCGGCACTGTTGTCCGTTTTAGCTGAAGGCAGGAAACAGCCTGATACCTGGAGAGCCTTTCTTGAGCCAGGAATACACCGAAGACAAAGAAGTCAAGTTCACAAAGCTGAGTAGCGGGCGCCGTCTCCTTGAGGCATTACTCATTCTTTGCTCCCTTTTTGCCATCTGGTTGATGGCGGCCTTACTCAGCTTTAATCCCTCGGATCCTAGCTGGTCGCAAACGGCGTGGCACGAGCCTATTCATAACATAGGCGGTACGCCCGGAGCATGGCTAGCCGATACGCTATTTTTCATTTTTGGCGTAATGGCTTACACCATTCCGGTCATTATTATCGGCGGCTGCTGGTTTGCCTGGCGTCATCAGGAAAACGACGAGTACATCGATTATTTCGCCGTCTCGCTGCGTTTGATCGGTGCGCTGGCGCTGATTCTCACGTCCTGTGGGCTGGCGGCTATCAACGCTGATGATATCTGGTACTTTGCCTCCGGTGGGGTGATCGGCAGTCTGCTGAGCACCACCCTGCAACCTCTGCTGCACAGCAGCGGCGGCACAATCGCGCTGCTCTGCATCTGGGCGGCCGGATTGACGTTGTTTACCGGCTGGTCCTGGGTCAGCATTGCCGAAAAAATCGGCGGTGTGATTCTCTCTGTTCTCACGTTTGCCAGCAACCGTACCCGTCGTGACGACACCTGGGTTGATGAAGGGGAATATGAAGATGATGAAGAAGAATATGAAGATGATGAACCCGCCAGGCCGCAGGGTTCTCGACGCGCGCGGATTCTACGCAGCGCCTTAGCCCGCCGCCAGCGCCTGGCCGAAAAATTCGCTAACCCGATGGGGCGTAAAACTGATGCCGCTCTGTTCTCCGGTAAGCGGATGGATGATGCGGAAGATGAGATTCAGTATAGCGCCAGCGGTGCGCCTGTTGCCGCTGATGATGTGCTCTTTTCTGGTTCCAGCGCAGCGCGTCCGGCCAATGCCGATGACGTTCTGTTCTCCGGAGTCAGCGCGGCACGCCCTGGCGATTTTGACCCATACGATCCGCTGTTGAACGGCCATAGCATTGCCGATCCGGTAGCAGTGGCCGCGCAGGATACCGCTGCTCCGCAGGCATGGTCTGAACCGCTGCCAGGGTACGACGCTCAGCCAGTCTATCAGCCCGAACCAGTGACACCGCCGCAGCACGCGTACCAGCCGCAGCCGTCTCCGGTGCAGCAGCCAGCTTATCAGCCGGAACCGTTCTTGCAGCCACAGCACGTGTATCAGCCGGAGCAGGCTCCGGTGCAGCAGCCAGCTTATCAGCCGGAACCGATCGCGCAGCCGCAGCATGCGTACCAGCCGGAACAGGCTCCGGTGCAGCAGCCAGCTTATCAGCCGGAACCGGCATGGCAGCCGCAGCACGCGTACCAGCCGGAGCAGGCTCCGGCGCAGCAGCCAGCTTATCATCCGGAACCGGCATGGCAGCCGCAGAACGCGTACCAGCCGGAGCAGGCTCCAGTGCAGCAGCCAGCTTATCAGCCGGAACCGGCATGGCAGCCGCAGCATGCGTACCAGCCGGAGCAGGCTCCAGTGCAGCAGCCCGATCCCTATGCTGCCCCCGTTGAGCCTGAGCCTCCGCAAGAGGAGGTGAAGCCTCAGCGTCCGCCGATGTATTACTTTGAAGAAGTAGAAGAGAAACGCGCGCGTGAACGCGAGCAGCTTGCCGCCTGGTATCAGCCGATTCCTGAACCCGTCAGTCCGTTGGCGACAAAACCCATCACGCCTCCGTCTTCACCGGCGGGAGATGTTGCCGCCGTGAGCGCACTGGCGGCCGGGGTCCATCAGGCAACGGGGGCGGCTGCAGCTAGCGCCGCCGCGACCTCAACCGCTTCTGCCGCATCCGGCGCTGCGCCGTTATTTAGTCCGGCTTCGGGCGGTCCTCGCGCGCAGGTAAAAGAAGGCATTGGCCCGAAATTGCCTCGTCCAAATCGCGTACGGGTTCCCACCCGCCGGGAACTTGCCTCCTACGGGATCAAGCTGCCTTCCCAGCGGTTAGCCGAAGAGCGCGCGCGTCAGGCTGAGCATCAGCACTATGATGATTCGCTGTCTGACGAGGAAGTTGCAGAGCTCGAGCAGGGAGAGCTGGCGCGTCAGTTCGCCGCCGCGCAAAATCAGCGCTATGGTGATAGCTACGCCGCCGAAGATGAAACTGCAGATGACGATTCCGCTGCTGAAGCCGAGCTGGCTCGTCAGTTTGCCGCGTCTCAACAGCAGCGCTACGCAAGCGAGCAGCCGCCGGGATCTCATCCGTTCTCTGCGGCTGACTATGAATTCTCGCCAATGAAAACGTTAGTTGACGATGCGCCGAGCGAGCCTGTCTTCACGCCATTGCCGGAAGTGCAGCAGCCTGCTCCGCAGTATCAGCAGCCGGTCCAGCATTCGCAGCCCGTGCCGCAGCCGATGCCGCATCAGCACGCCCCTCAGCAACCGCAAAATGTGCAGCACCAGGCTTATCAATCTGCGCAGCATCAGCCGGCTCAACATCCGCAGATGCCGCAGCAGGCTGCTGGCAGCTATCCGCAGCAGCATGCTTCTCAGGGGCACGCCCCGCAGCAGCCGGCTCCACAGCCGCAGGAGAGTCTCATTCATCCGTTGTTGATGCGCAATGGCGACAGTCGCCCGTTGCAGAAGCCGACGACGCTGCTGCCGTCTCTTGACCTACTTACGCCGCCCCCGGCTGAAGTTGAGCCGATTGATACCTTTGCGCTTGAGCAGATGGCGCGTCTGGTTGAAGCTCGTCTGGCCGATTTCCGCATTAAAGCCGACGTGGTGAACTACTCACCGGGCCCGGTAATCACTCGCTTTGAGCTTAACCTGGCGCCGGGTGTGAAAGCAGCGCGTATTTCCAACCTGTCGCGAGATTTGGCCCGTTCCCTGTCCACAGCGGCGGTGCGCGTAGTTGAAGTTATTCCGGGTAAGCCTTACGTTGGCCTGGAGCTGCCTAATAAAAAACGGCAAACCGTTTACCTGCGCGAAGTGCTCGATAACGCCAAATTCCGCGACAATCCTTCACCGCTCACCGTGGTCCTCGGCAAAGACATCGCGGGCGAACCCGTAACCGCCGACCTGGCGAAGATGCCGCACCTGCTGGTGGCTGGTACTACCGGTTCCGGTAAGTCTGTTGGGGTCAACGCCATGATCCTGAGCATGCTTTACAAAGCGCAGCCGGAAGATGTGAAATTCATCATGATTGACCCGAAAATGCTCGAGCTGTCGGTTTATGAAGGCATACCGCATCTGTTGACCGAGGTGGTGACGGATATGAAAGACGCCGCCAACGCTTTGCGCTGGAGCGTTAACGAGATGGAGCGTCGGTATAAGCTGATGTCTGCGCTGGGCGTGCGTAATCTGGCGGGTTACAACGAGAAAATTGCCGAAGCCGCGCGTATGGGACGGCCAATTCCGGATCCGTACTGGAAGCCTGGCGACAGTATGGATGCAACCCATCCGGTACTGAAAAAAGAGCCTTATATCGTGGTGCTGGTCGATGAATTTGCCGACCTGATGATGACCGTTGGTAAGAAAGTGGAAGAGCTGATCGCCCGTCTGGCGCAGAAAGCGCGCGCCGCGGGTATCCACCTGGTACTGGCAACTCAGCGCCCTTCGGTTGACGTGATTACCGGCCTCATCAAAGCCAACATCCCGACGCGTATCGCCTTTACCGTCTCGAGTAAAATTGACTCGCGTACCATCCTCGATCAGGGCGGTGCGGAATCTCTGCTGGGGATGGGCGATATGCTCTACTCCGCGCCTAACTCGACGATTCCGGTGCGCGTGCACGGCGCTTTTGTGCGCGACGAGGAAGTTCACGCTGTCGTTCAGGACTGGAAAGCGCGCGGTCGTCCGCAGTATGTCGATGGCATCACCTCCGACAGCGAAAGCGAAGGCGGCGGCGGTGGCTACGATGGCGGGGAAGAGCTCGATCCGCTATTCGATCAGGCCGTGAATTTTGTGACGGAAAAACGCAAAGCCTCCATTTCTGGGGTACAGCGTCAGTTCCGCATTGGCTATAACCGCGCCGCGCGTATTATTGAGCAAATGGAAGCCCAGGGTATTGTGAGCGAGCAGGGTCATAACGGTAACCGTGAAGTGCTGGCTCCGCCGCCCTTCGAGTAACCGCTAAGCTGGGTAAATAAGTGAAAATCAGCCTTTTCTGCTGTTTAGCCGCCGTTAGCGGGTCTAAATTTGGCAGAAGAGGCTCCCGCGTCGGGAGTGACGCACATAAAGGAATGATAATGAAAAAACTCGCAATCACCTGTGCATTACTGTCCGGTCTGGTTGTCAGCCAGGTATGGGCGGATGCCGCCAGCGATTTAAAAAGCCGCCTTGATAAAGTGAGCAGCTTCCACTCCAGTTTTACGCAGAAGGTCACCGACGGCAGCGGTAATGCCGTTCAGGACGGGCAGGGTGATCTCTGGGTCAAGCGGCCAAATCTGTTCAACTGGCACATGACTCAGCCAGATGAAAGCGTGCTGGTTTCTGATGGCAAAACGCTATGGTTTTACAATCCGTTTGTTGAGCAGGCCACCGCCACCTGGTTAAAAGACGCGACCAGCAATACGCCGTTTATGCTGATTGCCCGTAATCAGGCCAGCGACTGGCAAAACTATAACATTAAGCAGAACGGTGACGATTTTGTTCTGACTCCGAAAAACGGCAGCGGTAATCTTAAGCAGTTCACCATCAACGTGGGTCGTGACGGTACGATTCATCAATTCAGCGCCGTGGAACAGGACGATCAACGCAGCAGCTATCAGCTGAAATCGCAACAAAATGGTGCCGTGGATGCATCTAAGTTCACCTTTACGCCGCCGCAAGGGGTTACGGTGGACGATCAACGTAAATAGAGGCGAACGTGAGCAACCTGTCGCTCGATTTTTCCGATAACGCGTTTCAACCTCTGGCCGCCCGTATGCGGCCAGAAAATTTAGCGCAGTACATTGGCCAGCAGCACCTGCTGGCGCCGGGTAAACCCTTACCGAGGGCGATTGAAGCCGGGCACCTGCACTCGATGATCCTCTGGGGGCCGCCGGGGACGGGAAAAACCACCCTCGCTGAGGTCATTGCGCGCTACGCCAGCGCCGATGTTGAACGTATTTCAGCGGTTACCTCCGGAGTGAAAGAGATCCGCGAGGCCATTGAACGCGCGCGTCAAAACCGCAATGCGGGTCGCCGCACGATCCTGTTTGTCGATGAGGTCCATCGGTTTAATAAAAGCCAGCAGGATGCCTTTTTGCCGCATATCGAAGATGGAACTATCACCTTTATCGGCGCGACGACGGAAAACCCTTCCTTTGAGCTCAATTCTGCACTGTTATCCCGCGCGCGCGTCTATCTGCTGAAGTCGCTGACCAGCGACGATATCGAGCAGGTGCTTAATCAGGCCATGAGCGACAAAACGCGCGGCTACGGTGGGCAAAATATTGTACTACCGGACGAGACGCGCAAGGCCATCGCTGACCTCGTCAACGGTGATGCGCGCCGGGCGCTGAATACGCTGGAAATGATGGCCGATATGGCTGAAACCGACGCCTCTGGCAATCGCGTGTTGCAGGTTGAACTGCTGACCGAAATTGCCGGCGAGCGCAGCGCGCGTTTCGACAACAAAGGCGATCGCTTTTACGATTTAATCTCCGCGCTGCATAAATCGGTCCGCGGAAGCGCGCCGGATGCCGCCCTCTACTGGTACGCGCGGATTATTACCGCCGGTGGCGATCCCCTCTACGTTGCCCGCCGCTGCCTGGCGATTGCCTCTGAAGATGTAGGCAATGCCGATCCGCGCGCGATGCAGGTTGCGATCTCCGCCTGGGACTGCTTTACCCGCGTCGGACCGGCGGAAGGTGAACGCGCCATTGCTCAGGCCATTGTTTATCTTGCCTGTGCGCCCAAAAGCAACGCTGTTTACACCGCCTTTAAAGCGGCAATGGCCGACGCGCGCGAACGTCCCGATTACGACGTCCCGGTACATTTGCGCAATGCCCCCACGAAGCTGATGAAAGAGATGGGCTACGGGCAGGCGTACCGCTATGCACATGATGAACCTAATGCTTATGCCGCCGGAGAGCAGTACTTCCCGGAGGAAATGGCGCAAACGCGCTATTATCAGCCGACAAACCGGGGGCTGGAGGGCAAAATAGGCGAAAAGCTCGCCTGGTTAACCGAACAGGATCAAAATAGCCCGATAAAACGCTACCGATAATTGAGGCGTTGCGGTAAGGTTGTCACACTATTTCCGTGGTCGCGCTCTGCGGCCATTTTTCTTTATTAATTCGATAAGCACAGGATAAGCATGCTCGATCCCAATCTGCTGCGTACCGAGCCAGACGCAGTCGCAGAAAAACTGGCACGCCGGGGCTTTAAGCTGGATGTAGATAAACTTCGCGCTCTGGAAGAGCGTCGTAAAGTTCTGCAGGTTCAAACTGAAAACCTGCAGGCGGAGCGTAACTCCCGATCGAAATCCATTGGCCAGGCGAAAGCGCGCGGGGAAGATATTGAGCCATTACGCCTGGAAGTGAACAAGCTCGGTGAGCAGCTTGATGCCGCTAAGACCGAGCTGGACGCGCTGCTGGCGGAAATCCGCGATATTGCGCTGGCTATTCCAAACATCCCGCATGATGACGTACCGGCCGGTCGCGATGAAAACGATAACGTTGAAGTCAGCCGCTGGGGGACCCCGCGCGAGTTCGATTTTGACATTCGCGATCACGTCACGCTGGGCGAAATGCACGGAGGGCTGGATTTTGCCGCCGCCGTGAAGCTGACCGGTTCTCGTTTTGTGGTCATGAAGGGCCAGCTGGCACGCCTGCACCGCGCGCTGGCGCAGTTTATGCTGGATCTGCATACTGAACAGCACGGTTACAGCGAAAACTATGTTCCGTATCTGGTTAACCAGGACACGCTGTACGGCACTGGTCAGCTACCAAAATTTGCCGGCGACCTGTTCCATACCCGTCCACTGGAAGAAGAAGCCGACAGCAGCAACTATGCGCTGATCCCAACGGCGGAAGTCCCGCTGACCAACCTGGTTCGCGATGAAATCATTGATGAAGACGATCTGCCGATCAAAATGACCGCCCATACGCCGTGCTTCCGCTCTGAGGCGGGCTCTTACGGCCGTGATACCCGTGGTCTGATCCGCATGCACCAGTTCGACAAAGTTGAGATGGTGCAGATTGTGCGTCCGGAAGATTCCATGGCCGCGCTGGAAGAGATGACCGGTCACGCCGAGAAAGTGCTGCAGCTGCTGGGTCTGCCGTATCGTAAAGTGGCTCTGTGCACTGGCGACATGGGCTTCAGCGCGTGCAAAACCTACGATCTGGAAGTGTGGGTACCGGCGCAGAATACCTATCGTGAAATCTCTTCCTGCTCCAACGTGTGGGATTTCCAGGCGCGTCGTATGCAGGCGCGCTGCCGCAGCAAGTCTGACAAGAAAACTCGCCTCGTACACACGCTGAACGGTTCTGGCCTGGCGGTTGGGCGTACGCTGGTCGCGGTGATGGAAAACTATCAGCAGGCGGATGGCCGCATTGAAATTCCGGAAGTGCTGCGTCCGTATATGCGCGGCCTTGAATTTATCGGCTGATTTTTCGACTCTTTTCTCAAAAGCGCCTGCGGGCGCTTTTTTTTTACCCCCTTCTTGATACCGGGCAATAATCGACTTCGCGAATACGCAGATACTCCCTTTGGATTAACCAGCATAAAAAACTAATAAAGTCTAATTTCGTTATATATCAAACTATATAGCGGCTTTAAGTTAATTGTGAGCAACCAAAGCGAGTATCTATGAAAACCAAAACCCCCGATGCTTTACTGGCTGCCGAGGTGAGCCGGCGTGGTTTAATGAAAACCACGGCGATTGGCGGGCTGGCAATGGCCAGCAGCGCTTTTACCTTACCCTTCACGCGCATTGCCCACGCTGCGGATAGCCTGACTCCCACCAGCGAAACCGTTACCTGGAGCGCCTGTACGGTTAACTGCGGTAGCCGCTGTCCGCTGCGGATGCATGTGGTCGATGGTGAGATCAAATATGTTGAAACAGACAATACCGGCGATGATAGCTACGACGGCCTGCATCAGGTTCGCGCCTGTCTGCGTGGCCGCTCGATGCGTCGACGCGTCTACAACCCGGACCGCCTGAAATATCCGATGAAGCGCGTGGGCAAGCGCGGCGAGGGCAAATTCGAGCGCATCAGCTGGGAAGAAGCGTTTGATACTATCGCCAGCAATATGCAGCGCCTGATAAAAGAGTACGGTAATGAGTCTATCTATCTGAACTATGGAACGGGTACCCTCGGCGGAACTTTGACTCGCTCATGGCCACCGGGAAAAACCCTAATTGCCCGCCTGATGAACTGCTGCGGCGGCTATCTCAACCATTATGGCGACTACTCCACCGCGCAAATTGCCGCTGGCCTGAACTATACCTACGGTGGCTGGGCCGATGGCAATAGCCCGTCGGATATCGAAAACAGTAAGCTGGTCGTATTGTTTGGCAACAACCCCGGGGAAACCCGAATGAGCGGCGGCGGGGTAACCTATTACCTGGAACAGGCGCGGGAGAAATCCAACGCCAGGCTGATTATTATCGATCCACGCTATACCGACACCGGTGCCGGACGCGAAGACGAGTGGATCCCGATTCGCCCGGGAACCGACGCCGCGCTGGTCTCCGCGCTGGCGTGGGTGATGATTACGGAAGACCTCGTTGATCAACCTTTCCTCGATAAGTACTGCGTAGGCTATGACGAGAAAACGCTGCCGGAAGGAGCGCCAGCCAATGGCCACTATAAGGCCTATATTCTCGGTCAGGGCAAAGACGGTATCGCGAAGACTCCTGAGTGGGCGGCGACAATTACCGGCATTCCCCAGGCGCGTATCGTGCAGCTGGCGCGCGAAATCGCCAGCGCTAAACCTGCCTATATTTCTCAGGGCTGGGGCCCGCAGCGTCATGCCAACGGTGAGCTGGTATCCCGTGCAATTTCAATGCTGGCGATCTTAACCGGTAACGTCGGGATTAACGGCGGCAACACCGGCGCGCGTGAAGGTTCTTACTCCCTGCCTTTTGAACGCATGCCGACGCTGGATAATCCGGTGGAAACCAGTATTTCCATGTTTATGTGGACCGATGCGATTGAGCGCGGTACGGAAATGACCGCGCTGCGCGACGGCGTGCGCGGCAAAGATAAGCTTGACGTCCCTATCAAAATGGTCTGGAACTATGCTGGTAACTGTCTTATCAACCAGCACTCAGAAATCAACCGTACCCATGACATCCTGCAGGATGACAAGAAGTGCGAAATGATTGTGGTCATTGATTGCCATATGACCTCCTCAGCAAAATATGCCGATATTCTGCTGCCGGACTGTACGGCCTCGGAGCAGATGGATTTTGCGCTGGATGCTTCCTGCGGCAACATGTCCTACGTGATTTTTGCCGACCAGGCCATCAAGCCGCGCTTTGAGTGCAAAACCATTTATGAAATGACCAGCGAACTGGCGAAGCGCATGGGCGTTGAGCAACGCTTCACCGAAGGTCGCACGCAGGAAGAGTGGCTGCGTCATCTCTATGAGCAATCCCGTAAAGCGATCCCGGCACTGCTGCCGTTTGATGAATTCCGTAAGCAGGGAATCTTCAAGCAGCGCGATCCGGAAGGTCACCACGTTGCCTATAAAGCCTTCCGTGAAGATCCCGCCGCCAATCCGTTAACGACGCCGTCAGGGAAAATTGAAATTTACTCTGCGCAGCTGGCGGAAATTGCGGCGACCTGGGAGCTTAAAGAACAGGATGTCATCGACCCGCTACCGATCTACAGCCCTGGGTTTGAAAACTATGACGATCCGCTGGCTGAAAAGTATCCGCTGCAGCTCACCGGTTTTCACTATAAAGCCCGTACGCACTCCACTTACGGCAACGTTGACGTGCTGAAAGCGGCTTGCCGTCAGGAGATGTGGATCAACCCGCTGGATGCGCAGAAGCGCGGCATCGCTAATGGCGATCGGATCCGCATCTTTAACGATCGTGGTGAAGTCCATATCGAAGCCAAAGTGACCCCGAGAATGATACCTGGCGTGGTCGCGCTGGGTGAGGGGGCCTGGTATAACCCGGACGCAGGCCGCGTGGATCAGGCTGGCAGCATCAACGTGCTGACCACCCAACGCCCGTCGCCGCTGGCGAAAGGCAATCCATCGCATACCAACCTCGTCCAGGTTGAAAAGCTGTAAGGAGTAACCGATGACAACTCAATATGGTTTTTTTATTGATTCCGCCCGTTGCACCGGTTGCAAAACCTGCGAACTGGCTTGTAAAGACTATAAAAACCTTACGCCGGAAGTCAGCTTCCGTCGTATCTACGAATACGCCGGCGGCGACTGGCAGGAGGATAATGGGGTATGGCAGCAAAACGTCTTTGCCTATTACCTCTCTATCGCCTGCAACCATTGTGAGGATCCTGCCTGCACTAAAGTTTGCCCTAGCGGAGCGATGCACAAGCGTGAAGATGGCTTTGTCGTCGTCGATGAAGATGTCTGTATCGGCTGTCGCTACTGTCATATGGCCTGCCCGTACGGCGCACCGCAGTACAATGCGACAAAAGGCCATATGACCAAATGCGATGGCTGCCACGAGCGCGTAGCCGACGGCAAAAAACCGATTTGCGTGGAATCTTGCCCGCTGCGCGCCTTGGATTTCGGCCCGATTGAAGAGCTGCGTAAAAAACACGGTCAGCTGGCTGCCGTCGCGCCGCTGCCTTCGGCGCATTTCACTAAGCCGAGCATTGTGATTAAACCTAATGCCAACAGCCGACCGTGTGGAGATACCACCGGCTACCTGGCTAACCCGAAGGAGGTGTGAGATGGGGAGTGGATGGCATGAATGGCCGCTGATTATTTTCACGGTCTTGGGTCAGTGCGTCGTGGGCGGATTTATTGTACTGGCTCTGGCGCTAATAAAGGGCGATTTAACGCGTGAACAGCAGCAGCGCGTGGTGCGAAGTATGTTTGGCCTGTGGGTGCTGATGGGCGTAGGTTTTATTGCCTCGACTCTGCATCTTGGGTCGCCGATGCGCGCTTTTAACTCGCTTAATCGCGTGGGGGCTTCATCGCTCAGCAACGAAATCGCCAGCGGTGCGCTGTTCTTTGCCGTCGGCGGCATTGGCTGGCTGCTGGCGGTGGTGAATAAGCTACCCGCGGGACTGCGTCACCTCTGGCTGGTTATTACCATGGTGCTCGGGATAATCTTTGTCTGGATGATGGTCCGCGTCTATAACACCATCGATACGGTGCCCACCTGGTACACGGTCTGGACGCCACTGAGCTTCTTCCTGACGATGTTTATCGGCGGTCCGCTGCTGGGATATCTGCTGCTGCGCTTTGCGGACGTCAACGGTTGGGCGATGCGCCTGCTGCCGGCGGTGACTCTGCTGGCGCTGGTGGTGAGCGTGACCGTGGTGCTGATGCAGGGTCAGGAGCTGACAACAATCCATAGCTCTATCCAGCAGGCCTTGGCGCTGGTGCCGAACTATGGTTCGCTGATGGCGTGGCGCGTGGTGGCTCTGGTGCTGGCGCTGGTATGCTGGATTGCTCCGCAGCTCAAAGGCTATCAGCCCGCATTGCCGCTTCTGGGGCTGGCATTTGCGCTGGTGCTGGTTGGCGAGGCGATCGGCCGCGGCGTCTTCTATGGCCTGCATATGACCGTCGGGATGGCAATCGCCAGCTAATCGTCCTTTATCGCGCCAGAATTATGATTTCTGGCGCGATAAAAAGTGCGGTCGATTCATGAAATATTTCTACTGATATTCCCACCGCTTTTTTTTAATAAATTAATAAAAACAATGGAATAATATAAATAGCTATTCTGTTGACGATCCGCTGGATAAAAAACTTCAATCGTTCCCCCGCAAACCGCGTCAGGCCTGATTTCAGGTGGATTGACAATGTTTTCAGCAGTGGCATGATGCGCACGAAATCTGAACTCCATCACGGTTTATATCCATGACCATCTACACCCGGCCAGTGCAAATGCTGCTCTGTGGCCTGCTTCTGTTGACTCTGGCGATAGCGGTTTTAAATACGCTCGTCCCGCTTTGGCTCGCCCATGAAAATATGCCGACCTGGCAGGTTGGAATGGTGGGGTCGTCCTATTTTACCGGTAATCTGGTGGGAACGTTGCTCGCCGGATGGGTAATTAAGCGCCTGGGGTTTAACCGCAGCTATTACCTGGCATCGGTTATTTTTGCCGTGGGCTGCGTGGGTCTTGGTATCACTATTGGCTTCTGGAGCTGGTTCAGCTGGCGTTTTATCGCCGGCGTCGGCTGCGCGATGATTTGGGTGGTGGTTGAGAGCGCGCTGGTCTGTAGCGGCACTTCGCGGAGCCGGGGTCGACTGCTGGCGGCCTATATGATGATTTATTATGTCGGCACGGTACTGGGCCAGCTAATGGTCAGCAAACTGCCGACGGATCTGATGAGCGTTCTGCCGTGGGTGACGGCGCTGGCTCTGGCGGCCATCCTGCCGCTGCTGTTTGCTCGCGTGGCGACTCAGGCCGATGAACCGCATGAACCGGCGCGTATCTGGCCAATGCTACGGCTGCGTCAGGCCCGCCATGGGGTCAACGGCTGCATTATTTCCGGCATCGTTCTCGGTTCGCTGTATGGCCTGATGCCGCTATGGCTTAACCACCAGGGCGTTAGCGATTCCGGCATTGGCTTCTGGATGGCGGTAATGGTGAGCGCGGGTATCGTTGGGCAGTGGCCGATTGGCCGTCTTGCCGATCGCTACGGGCGTCTGCTGGTCCTGCGCGTTCAGGTATTTGTGGTGATCCTCGGCTGTCTGGCAATGTTAAGCCAGGCCGCAATGGCGCCGGCGCTGTTCGTGCTGGGGGCATCCGGCTTTACGCTCTATCCGGTGGCTATGGCCTGGGCCTGTGAAAAAGTGGAGCGTCATCAGCTGGTGGCGATGAACCAGGCGCTCTTAATGAGCTATACCGTGGGTAGCCTGCTTGGGCCGACCCTTACCGCGATGCTGATGCAGAATTTCTCTGATAATCTGCTGTTTATCATGATCGCCAGCGTGTCATTCATCTATCTGCTGACGCTGCTGCGTAAAGCGGGCCACCATCCTACGCCTGTGGCGCACGCCTGATTTATGCAGAACATAGCCAGGGCACGCCCTGGCTATGGTTTAATGCGAAGCAAGAAGCGCGGCAAACTCGGTCTGACTTTGCACCGCGCTGAATCGCTGAAGTCTATCCCCCTCATCCAGCCAGCAGACTAACCGCTGGATCGTCTGAATATGCTGTTCGCTATCTGCCGCCGCCAGTATGACTATCAGCCGAATTCCGGGATGATCGGGAAAATCAACGGCTTCGCTACAGCAAAGCAGCGAAAGCGCGCTATTTTTGCTCAGCACGCCCGCTTCCGGACGCGCATGCGGTAGCGCAAATCCCGGGCTCAGTATATACCAGGGGCCATCCTGCTCTGTGGCGTGGATAATCGCACCGGCATACCCGGCGGTAATTTTCCCCTGTTGCTCTAGCGGGCGGCAGGCGAGCTGAACAGCGCTGCGCCAGTTCAGGCAGTGGCTGGTGAACTGGCAGGCGGAAAACAGCGTCTCTTCCATATACGTTCCTTTTATGCGCGAGCCGACCGCCATCTGACCGGCTCGCCTGGTGGTTAGCATAGAGCATTAAACAGCGCTTCTCCCGAAATGCCGTATTTGGCTTTTAACTGTCTGCTGTTACCCGATTCGGTAAATGTATCCTGCGTTCCCAGCCGCGTAAGGCGCGCCGGATGCGCCTTTTGCGCCAGGGTTTCCGCGATCAGCCCACCGAGGCCGCCGTTGACGGAATGATTTTCAAGCGTAGCGATAAGTGGGCAATCATTAACCAGCCGATAAAATTCTTGCTGATTAAAAGGCTTAAGGGTTGCGACGTGAATCAGCTTGCCCTTTTTGCCGCTGGCGGCTAACTTTTCATAACCCTCGGTGGCCTGCTCCAGAACCGTCCCTTCAAAAAGAATCGCAAAATCATTGCCGCTATCGGCGATGGCGGCGATATCGCTCACCCGCGGCACGACGCTTTTATCGCGAACCGGCATCGGTTCGCGGGCAACGCGGATATAAACGGGCCCCTTTATTTTTGCCGCCTGCTCGAAGGCCTCGGCGATTTCTTCCGCATCTGCTGGCGTCAGGACGGTTAACCCCGGAAGGACGCGGGTCAGCGCTAAATCCTCCAGCGCATGATGCGAAGCGCCGTCAGGTCCATCATCCATACCGGGATGGCTACCGACGAGTTTAATATTGGCTTTGGCGTAGCAGGCCTGCCGCAGCTGGGTCCAGGCGGTGCCGGTGACGAACATGGCAAAGTTAACATAGAAGGGCATAAAGCCTTCCAGCGCCTGGCCGACCGCGAAACTCATGGCGGAGCCTTCCGCAATGCCCATTTCGAAGAAGGCCTCAGGATAGATGGCCTGAAACTGGTCAGTACGGGTTGAGCTGGCTAAATCACTGTCGATAACAACGACGGGATAGTCTTTTTCTTTTAGCGCAATCAGGGCATTACCGATCTCATCACGGGGTGCTTTCATCACTGTAACTCCTCCATTGCCTGCTGAAATTGTTCTCTGCTCGGGGTTTTTGAGTGCCAGTCGCCGTTGTTTTCCATATAGCTGACGCCGGAACCTTTCGTCGTGTGCGCCACAATGGCGACCGGCTTGCCTTTCAGATGGCGGGATAGCATCAGGGTATCGGCAACCTGATGCATATCATTGCCATTGTGCAGCTCCAGTACATGCCAGCCAAAGCTGCGGATTTTGTCCGCCAGCGGCTCGAGATTAACGACTTCATTAACGGGGTCGTGGGAAGAGAAGCCGTTGTAATCGAAGATGGCGACCAGATTATCCATTTTCATGTGACCAGCCTGCTGTAAGGTTTCCCAGATTTGGCCTTCATGCATTTCGCCATCGCCAACGATGGCAAAGACCCGGTGCGGATCGTTGCGCCGCTTTTTGGCGGCCGCCATACCAAAAGCAATCGACAGCCCCTGACCCAGCAGACCGGTTGTGGCATCGACCTCCGGTAGTGATTTAATGCTTGGGTGTCCCTGCAGGCGCGAGTTGATCTGCCGGAACGTATGGAACTCGCTGCGATCGATCTTTCCTTTTTGATAGAGCATGGCGTACTGCGCGGCGACGGCGTGGCCTTTACTCATCACCACGCGCGAGCGCGGGGAGGCTTGCAGATCGACTTCCTGATAATAGAGCCAGGTAAGAATGTCGATTATTGACAATGCCCCGCCCGGATGGCCAATCCCGGATTCGTAAATCATGGTGACTATCTCGCGGCGAGCGGCAAGCGCATGGGATTTCAGTTCATCAATGTTCATGTTCTTTCCTTCTTAGGGCAGCATTTTACCGATGTAGTACACGACCAGACCCAGGGCAACGAAGTCAGTTTCCGGGAAGCTGGTGCCTGAAAGACCGACGGACTCCATAATCGGGTAAATCAGCGCAGGGCCAATACCGATCAGGATCCCGGTGATGAAGCTTCCGGCAATCGCGCCTTTCCAGCCGCCGGAGGCATTACCAAATACCGCAGCGGTGGCGCCGATGAAGAAGTAGGGAATAGCTACCGGGATAATGACAGTTTGTCCGAGGATCGCCAGCAAACCCATCACCACCAGCCCGCCGACAAAAGACGAGATAAATCCGAGAACCGTGGCGGTTGGAGCGTAGGGAAAGACGACCGGGCAGTCGAGCGCGGGTTTGGCATTAGGAATAAACTTCTCCGAGATGCCGAGAAAGGCCGGAACAATTTCTGACAGCAGCAGGCGCACGCCGGTGATGATGATGTACAGAGAAGCGGTAAAGGTCAGCGACTGAAAGAGCGGGTAAACCAGCCAGTGCATGCCGCCGGCTGCTGCGGTGACCGCAGCTTTTCCGGCCGCGAGCGCGGCGATGTAATAGAAAATACTCACCGAGATCGATACTGAAACAATGTAATCTTTGAAGATCCCCAGCCAACCGGGGAGATTCAGCTTTTCGGTAGATTGTTTAGGATCGCCGACTTTAGAACCGATCCAGCCGGAGGCGGCATAGGCCAGCGTGACGTAGTGCCCCATGGCGATCTCATCGTTACCGGTAATTTTTCGCATCCACGGTTGCGCAATAGCCGGATAGAGGCAGGCGGCAAGCCCCAGTAGCACCGAGCCGACAATAATGGTCGTCATGTCGCTGTAGCCCAGCGCCTTTAGCGTCACGGTAAGCAGCGCGGAGAGATACAGGTTATGTTGCCCGGTAAGAAAGATGTATTTAAACGGCGTCACGCGGGCAAAGAACAGGTTCCAGGCAAAACCAATCACCATAATCAGCGAAACGCACATGGCGAATTTGGTTTGCGCCAGTCCGGTTAGCGCTTCAGCCAGCGGCATTACGCCCTTCAGGCCAAAACCATCGCTGAATAAGGTCTGAAAGTTACCCAGGGAAGTCACCGCCAGACCAGCGCCGCCGGCGAATACCAGAAAGCCGACGATGGTTTTAAAAGTGCCGGAAAGCACTTTTTCAATCGGCTTGCGTTGAATTAACAGGCCGATTAATGCAATAAAGCCAACTAAAAGTGGGGTTACGCCCAGAATGTCGAATACAATAAATCTGAGGAAATCCATATTGCCTCCGGGAGAGGTTAGTTGCTTTGAACGATGTCGGTGAGCGCAGATTCCATCTCTTCACTGTTCATCAGGTCGGTGATGCCGACAGCTCTGAATCCGGCGGCTTCGACTTCATCGGTGAGATCGCGCATAGTGATGACAAAATCAATATCTCGCCAGGTGCGTAAGCCTGAGAGGACGTCGTGTTCCAGCTCGATATCCCAGCCGTGTTTGTCGATGATTTTTTGTGCTTTTATTTTGAGCATTAAGGAGCTGCCCATACCGGTACGACAGACTATGAGACCTTTCATTCGATGTTCTCCTGTTTGTAAAAATAATTATTTTTATTTGTTTGTGTGAGATAATAATTATTATCTTTGCGGCAGGACGAAAGATGTGACTGTGTTTGCATTTTGAGCAAATAAGGCAAAACATGAGCCAGATAGACAATAACTTGTTGATAAGCATAAGAAATGGAGCTTCAGGGCTAAGCCCGATACTGGAGAAAGTTGGCCGTTTTATTACGGAAAATCCTGACTTTGTGATGCGTCACACGATTTCAGAACTGGCCGACTCCATTGATACCAGTGAAGGGAGTATCACCCGTTTTTGTCGGGCATTCGGATTTAAAGGTTTCTCGGATTTCAGAACTGCGCTGGCGATGGAGCAGGGCGCCGCGCGTTCGGAAGACAACGGTATCAACGAGAACGAAGAGATTGCGCCGGTGCTGGCGAGCATTCGCGACAGTAATGCTATCGTGGATAACCAGGAGCTGAAAGCCGCAGCTGACTGGCTTAACGCCCTGAACAGCATTGCTATCTATGCCGTGGGCACGGCAGTGCCGGTCGCGTTATTCCTGCAAATGAATTTAATCAATATGGGTAAGGTGGCCAGCTTTGTCGATCGCTCTTATCCGGCGGCGATGCCGTTGCTGGCTGATAACCAAAAAACCGGCATTATCGTCGTGCATACTGAACAGGCCTCGGCGGATATGATGCAGTCCCTGTCCCTGGCAAAGCAGCAGGGCGTGAAAATATTGTCGCTGACGCGGGGGACGTTCGCGCCGTTAGCCCGCTTATCTGACTGGAATCTTCAGGCGGCGGTGGCTTTACAGGGGGAGGGGGAGTCAGGATTTGCGGAAATTGCCGGCGCCATGATGGTGGCCGACCGGATCCTCAGCGCGCTGGAAGAGCAGGATGAACGCTATGCGGAATACCGTAAAGCGCATCAGAAGCGCATTTTCTCTATTGAAAGCGTGGCAAATAAGCTGTCGGAATACTTTATGTCCTGATGCTTATCATAGTTTGGCAAAAAACCGGTAGCGCTTGCGCTACCGGGTGGGGAAATTTAGTACATCACTTTATGACCGTACTGTTCCAGAATTCCCTTCACGCGTTCCATGGTCTCTTTTTTAGGCGGATGGACGCCATCCAGCTTGTACTCTTCGCCCATGGCCACCCATTTATGTTTGCCCAACTCATGATACGGCAGCAGTTCAATTTTCTCGACGTTGCCCATATCGCGGGTAAACTCACCCAGGCGATGCGCGGAATCATCATCGTCGGACCAGCCAGGGACCACAACGTAGCGGATCCAGACTTTGATGTTTTTATTTGACAGATAGCGGGCAAACTCCAGCGTCCGATGGTTAGAGACGCCAACCAGGTTCTGGTGAATTTCATCATTCATTTGCTTGAGATCGAGCATCACCAGATCGGTCACTTCAAGCAGTTCATCGATAACCGGATCGTAACGGCGCACAAAGCCGTTAGTGTCGAGACAGGTATGAATACCTTCTTTCTTACAGGCGCGGAACCAGTCGCGAACAAATTCGGCCTGCAGAATGGCTTCGCCGCCGGATGCCGTTACGCCGCCGCCGGAAGCGTTCATAAAGTGGCGATAGGTCACCACCTCTTTCATCAGCTCTTCAACGGTAATCTCTTTACCGCCGTGGGTATCCCAGGTATCGCGGTTGTGGCAATAGAGGCAGCGCATCAGGCAGCCCTGGAAGAAAGTGATAAAGCGGATCCCCGGGCCATCGACGGTGCCACAGGATTCAAAGGAGTGAATGCGACCAATTGTTGACATTGCGGTGATATCTCCAGATTCGGCCCGTCCGGGGCCTGTGCATGCACAGCTCAAACCGGCTGTGTTAAGTCTGTTTTGGCTGTTATCCATAAAGTATAGACAGCGGACAAAAGAGACTGGGACAGGAAGGTATTGCTAAAAAGGCCCCACTTGCGTGGAGCCTTTATTGTACGCTTTTTACAGTACGATTTCAGTCAATACCATTACATGGTCTGAGTGAAGGTACGAGTAATAACGTCCTGCTGCTGTTCTTTAGTCAGGGAGTTAAAACGTACTGCATAACCGGATACGCGGATGGTCAGCTGCGGATATTTTTCCGGGTTTTCCATCGCGTCGAGCAGCATTTCGCGGTTCATGACGTTGACGTTCAGGTGCTGACCGCCTTCGATGGACGCTTCGTGGTGGAAGTAACCATCCATCAGGCCTGCGAGGTTAGTTTTACGAACTTCGTCGTCTTTACCCAGCGCGTTCGGAACGATAGAGAAGGTATAAGAGATACCATCTTTCGCGTAAGCAAACGGCAGTTTAGCAACGGAGGTCAGAGAGGCAACTGCACCTTTCTGGTCACGGCCGTGCATCGGGTTAGCACCTGGTCCGAACGGAGCGCCAGCGCGACGACCGTCTGGGGTGTTACCAGTTTTCTTACCATACACAACGTTAGAGGTGATGGTCAGAACAGACTGAGTCGGGATAGCGTTACGGTAGGTGTGCAGTTTCTGAATTTTCTTCATGAAACGTTCAACCAGGTCAACGGCCATATCATCGACGCGAGAGTCGTTGTTACCAAACTGCGGGTATTCGCCTTCGATTTCGAAGTCGACAGCCAGACCGTTTTCATCACGAATCGGTTTAACTTTCGCATATTTGATTGCAGACAGGGAGTCAGCAGCAACGGACAGACCTGCGATACCACATGCCATAGTGCGGATAACATCACGGTCGTGCAGCGCCATCAGGGAGGCTTCGTAGCTGTACTTGTCGTGCATGTAGTGGATGATGTTCAGCGCAGTGACGTACTGTTTAGCCAGCCAGTCCATGAAGTGATCCATGCGGTCCATCACTTCATCGAAGTTCAGAACGTCGCCTTTGATCGGTTCAGATTTAGGACCAACCTGCATTTTCAGTTTTTCATCAACGCCGCCGTTGATTGCGTACAGCATGGTTTTCGCGAGGTTAGCGCGAGCACCGAAGAACTGCATTTGTTTACCAACAACCATCGGGCTTACGCAGCAAGCGATAGCGTAGTCATCGTTGTTGAAGTCTGGGCGCATCAGGTCATCGTTCTCATACTGCAGAGAAGAGGTATCGATGGACACTTTTGCAGCGAATTTTTTGAAGCTCAGCGGCAGTTTTTCAGACCACAGAATGGTGATGTTCGGCTCCGGAGACGGCCCCATGGTGTACAGGGTGTTCAGGAAACGGAAGCTGTTTTTGGTTACCAGAGTACGGCCGTCAACGCCCATACCGCCGATGGATTCAGTTGCCCAAATCGGGTCACCGGAGAACAGTTCATCATATTCTGGAGTACGCAGGAAACGAACCATACGCAGTTTCATGACCAGGTGGTCAATCATTTCCTGAGCGTCTTGCTCGGTGATTTTACCCGCTTTCAGGTCACGTTCGATGAAGATGTCCAGGAAGCTGGAGGTACGACCGAAGGACATTGCCGCGCCGTTCTGAGATTTAACGGCAGCCAGGTAACCAAAGTAGGTCCACTGGATAGCTTCCTGAGCGTTGGTAGCAGGACCAGAGATATCGCAGCCATATTTCGCCGCCATTTCTTTGATCTGACCCAGCGCACGGTGCTGCTCAGAGATTTCTTCACGCAGACGGATGGTTGCTTCCAGATCTTCACCGCTTTCCAGTTTGTCTTGCAGAGAGACGAACTGAGCGTATTTGTCTTTCATCAGGAAGTCGATACCGTACAGCGCAACGCGACGGTAGTCACCGATGATACGACCACGACCATAGGCATCCGGCAGACCGGTCAGAACGCCAGATTTACGGCAGTTCAGGATGTCTTTGGTGTAAACGTCAAACACGCCCTGGTTGTGGGTTTTACGGTATTCAGTGAAGATTTTCTTCAGCATTGGGTCCAGCTCGCGATTGTACGCTTTGCAGGAACCTTCTACCATTTTGATACCACCGAACGGGATAATCGCACGTTTCAGCGGCGCTTCAGTCTGCAGACCAACGATTTTCTCGAGACCTTTCTCGATGTAGCCAGCGTCATGAGAGGTGATGGTGGACGCAAGGGAAGTGTCAAAATCAACAGGCGCGTGAGTGCGGTTTTCCTGTTTAACGCCTTCCATTACGGTGTCCCACAGCTTGGTGGTCGCTTCAGTTGCGCCAGCCAGGAAGGACTCGTCACCTTCGTACGGGGTATAGTTTTTCTGGATGAAGTCGCGGACGTTGACTTCGTTCTGCCAGTCACCTTTCGCAAAACCTTCCCAGGCTGTGGCTAACTTTTCATTAAGCTCGGACATGTAACACCTACCTTCTTAAGTGGATTTTTTATTTACTGCCTGAAACAACCCTTAGTGATGGTTGTCGCCACGCAGGTAAATGACCCAGTATGTCAACCCAACCAGCAGACCACCGCCGATGATGTTCCCGATTGTTACCGGAATCAGGTTATCAGTGATGAAGTTCATGACGGTCAGGTGAGAGAAACTTTCCGGAGTTGAACCAACTGCGGTCCAGAATTCCGGGCTCGCAAAGTCGCGAATGACGATACCCAGCGGGATCATAAACATGTTCGCGATACTGTGCTCAAACCCGCTGGCAACAAACATTGCCACCGGTAAAACCATAATCATGGCTTTATCCATCAGGCTACGGCCGGAGTAGCTCATCCATACCGCAAGGCAGACCATCAGGTTTGCCAGGATACCCAGGCACACAGCTTCAATAAAAGTATGGTGCATTTTGTGGTCGGCGGTTTGCAGAACGTTAAGTCCCCATTGACCGTTGGCAGTCATATATTCGCCTGAAAGCCACATCAGCAATACAAAGAGTAAGCAACCAACCAGGTTACCAACATAGACGTTTAGCCAGTTTTTAGCCAGCTGACCCCATGTTATTCTTCCGCTGGCTTTCGCCACAACGATAAGAACGGTTGAAGTAAACAGGTCGGCACCGCATATAACGCAGAGAATCAAACCCAGTGAGAAGCAGATGCCTCCAATCAGTTTGGCAACCCCGAATGGCATCCCGGCCGTGCCGGTTGTCGCGGTAATATAGAAAACAAAAGCGATAGAGATGAAGACACCTGCGGTGATAGCCAGATAAAACGTCTTTATCGGATGTTTTGTCGCTTTATAGACACCTGCTTCTTCGGCGACTTTCGCCATGGCAGCAGGGAGTAAAAGATCAAAAGGGTTGTCAGCTTTCACACTAACTCTCTCTTTATGTAAGTTGGCGGTGAGATACTAACAAAGCATTATAGAAGGGAATTTGATGTAGATCATATCCTACCGGAACTATAGGCCCTTTTAGTGTGTGGAATTGATGTTTTTTATATCTAATTATTTGATTTTTAATGAAAAAATAAATTTTAAATTTTACAAATAATGTTGATTATTTTCATTTTACCCCCGTTTTTCGGTTAATTAAAATGGGGTATTTTTATTAAAATTAACAATATTTGCGGCACCATTTTATTATTTCTCACCACTAATTAACTTTATGGCTACAACCTGGTTGCGGGTTGTGGAAAACATAAAAAGAGGGGGCCTATTTGCCCCCTCATCATACGGTGATTCAGGCAGTAAAGTGAGCTTATTTACCCCAGAATGCAGCTTTTGCGCGCTGTAGCTTTTCGTAGGCTTTCAGTAGCGACTGGTGAGCCGGGAAAGCGAGCAGATCGCTGTCTACTGCCTGCAGCCCATAGAACGGTGCTTCTCCGCTAAGCGCGGCGCTGGCGGCTTCAACGGCATCGGCGCCGTACATGCGTACGAAAGCGTTGAGATACTGCAGCGGCTGACGCTCCTCTTCCTGGCTCAGCAGCAGCAGAGTTTGCAGGCAGCGGTAGTAATTAGCGCGTTCGGCGCTAAAGATTGAGGCATTAAATTCCATGGTCCACTCGGTCCAGATCAAGGCCTGCTCGAGATCGCCGCCCGCCAGCGCCAGCATTGCTTTTAGCTCGCCAATGCGCAGCGTATACCAGCCGTTGTCTTTGCCGGTTGCCAGACCGAGCAGTTCGCGCACGCGGGTGAAATCATCAAGGCCTTCATCATCCATTTGCTCGATAAGCGCCAGATAATCTTCTTTTTCCCATTCGCTTTCCGGCAGAGAAAGAATCGTTTCCCGCAGAGGTGCGCCCATGCTGTTATTCGCCAGCCAGAGGTCTTCCGCCGGATAGATATCAGACATGCCCGGAACAATTATCCGGCAGGCGTAGACGCTAAGGTGTTCGTAATCGGCGATGTAAACTTCTTTATCTTCTTGCTTAAAGATAGCCATCAGGGTGGCGAACTCTTCCTCCGTGGTCCCGGAGAAGCTCCAGTCCACGAACGGGTAGTCGGCATCCTGCTTAAACATATCCCAGGAGATCAGGCCGCTGGAATCGATAAAGTGCGTTTCAAGATTCGCATGTTCGGCGACTTCTTCATCATCAAAGGTTGGCGGCGTGAAGACGTCGAGATCTTTCAGGCTGCGGCCCTGCAGCAGTTCGGTAACGGTACGTTCCAGCGCCACGCCGAAATCAGGATGCGCGCCAAACGAGGCGAAACAGGTGCCGTTTGCGGGGTTAAACAGCACAACGCAGATAACCGGATATTTGCCGCCGAGCGAACCGTCATAAGCGAAAATCGGGAAACCTTCGGCCTCCAGCTTGTTGATGGATTCAACCACGCCCGGATAGCGCGCCATCACCTCCGCCGGGATCTCCGGGAGGCTGATACTTTCAGCGATAATGCGGTTTTTAATATGGCGTTCGAACACTTCCGAGAGGCCCTGAACGCGGGCTTCGTTGCGGGTGTTGCCCGCGGACATTCCGTTAGAAACGTACAGGTTGCCGATGATATTCATCGGAATATAGACCGTTTCGCCATCTGACTGACGGGTGAACGGCAAACCGCAGACGCCGCGATCGTCATTACCTGACTGCAGATCGACCAGCATGCTGGCGGTTAACTGATCGTCAGGATCGTAGAATGCGCGCAGGCGGGCATCCAGCAGGCCTTCCGGTACTTCGTCATCGTCGGTTAAAGGGAACCATTTTTCATTCGGATAGTGAACGAAAGGCGCGTTGGCGATGGTCTCGCCCAGCCAGAAGTCGGCAAAAAAATAGTTAGTCGAGAGACGCTCAAAGTACTCTCCAAGGGCCGAGGCCAGCGCGGCTTTTTTGGTGGCGCCTTTGCCGTTGGTGAAGCACAGAGCGCACTCTTTATCGCGGATATGCACTGACCAGACGTGCGGTACCGGGTTGAGCCATGAGGCCTCTTCAATATCAAATCCGAGGTCGTGCAACTTCTGCTGGAAGCGAGCGATGGAATCTTCCAGGGCGGCATCTTTGCCGGGAATAAACGTTTGAGTCATGGCAGTCACTTTTATCGTACGTAAAGCGCGCAATGATACGGGTTTTATATGACAGGTGCTATCTCCATCGTCTGGCTATGCTTATGTCACTCAATAACTGTTCAGGCGTTAACCATGAAGACATTTGACTGGCATCGTATGGCACTGGATAAAGTGCCCGTGGAGTTTCTGGCCGAGGTGGCACTGCGTAGCCTCTATACCTTCGTCCTGGTATTTATTTTTCTCAAGATAACCGGGCGGCGTGGCGTTCGCCAGATGTCTCTTTTCGAAGTCCTCATCATTTTGACCCTCGGTTCGGCGGCAGGGGACGTCGCGTTTTATGATGATGTTCCCATGCTGCCGGTACTGGCGGTATTTATTACCCTGGCTCTGCTGTATCGATTGATTATGTGGCTGATGGGGCATAGCGAAAAACTGGAGGACTTGCTGGAAGGTAAGCCGATTATTGTTGTGGAGAACGGCGAACTGGCCTGGGAGAAACTGCAGGCGGAAAATATGACCGAATTCGAGTTTTTTATGGAACTGAGAATCAGCGGGGTTGAGCAACTGGGTCAGGTACGGCTGGCCATTCTGGAAACCAACGGCCAGATCAGCCTTTATTACTATGAGGATGAAGATGTTAAAGCCGGGCTTTCCATTTTGCCTTCCCGTTTTACCGATCGTTTTATCACCATACCTCACGATGATGAGTACGCCTGCGTTCGCTGTAGCGCAATCCTTACGCTACGAGCTGGGGATAAACAATTATGCCCTCGCTGCGCAAATGCAGAATGGTCGAAGGTCAGTCGGGCAAAAAGAGTCACCTGACAGCAATTATGTCGGTTTTATGACGTCAAGCTGGCAGATTCTTTTGTGTGACCGAGTCCGCATTTCCCCCAGGCTCAGTTTTAGCCATTGCGGTGCGTGTCACTGAATGATAAAACCGATAGCCACAGGAATAACTTATGCCCGCGACGGTTCGCGGGTAAATAACATAGCAAGTGGTGAGGGGAAATGGCTCAGGTCTATAACTTCAGTTCAGGCCCGGCAATGCTGCCGGCGGATGTACTCAAACTGGCGCAAAAGGAGCTTTGCGACTGGAACGGTTTGGGGACGTCGGTGATGGAAATCAGCCACCGTGGTAAAGAGTTCATCAAGGTGGCTGAAGAGGCGGAACAGGATTTTCGCTCCCTGCTCAATATTCCTTCCAATTACAAAGTCTTATTTTGTCACGGCGGCGGTCGCGGACAGTTTGCTGGTATCCCGCTGAACCTGCTGGGTGATAAAACCGTTGCCGACTACGTTGATGCCGGCTACTGGGCAGCCAGCGCGGTTAAAGAAGCGCATAAATACTGCAAACCGAATGTGATTGACGCCAAAATCACCGTTGACGGCCAGCGCGCGGTTAAACCGATGAGCGAATGGCAGCTGACTCCGGGCGCGGCCTATCTGCACTACTGCCCGAACGAAACTATCGATGGTATTGCCATTGAAGAAACGCCTGATTTTGGCGACGATGTCATCGTGACGGCGGATTTCTCCTCGACTATTTTGTCTCGTGAAATTGACGTAAGCCGTTATGGCGTAATCTACGCAGGCGCGCAGAAAAACATCGGTCCTGCAGGTCTGACGCTGATTATTGTGCGCGAAGATCTGCTGGGTAAAGCCAGCATAGCCTGCCCGTCGATTCTTGATTACTCCATCCTGTCGGCCAATGACTCTATGTTTAACACGCCGCCGACGTTTGCCTGGTACCTCTCCGGCCTGGTGTTTAAGTGGCTGAAAGAGCAGGGCGGCGTTGCCGCTATGGATAAAATCAACCAGCAGAAAGCCGACCTGTTGTATAGCACCATCGATAACAGTGGTTTCTATCGCAACGATGTCGCTGCGGCGAACCGTTCGCGCATGAACGTGCCGTTCCAGCTGGCCGATAGCGCGCTTGATAAACTGTTCCTCGAAGAGTCGTTTGCCGCTGGTCTGCATGCGCTGAAGGGCCACCGCGTAGTGGGCGGCATGCGCGCTTCCATTTATAACGCCATGCCGCTGGCGGGCGTGAAGGCGCTGACCGACTTTATGCAGGACTTCGAACGCCGTCGCGGCTAATCGCTGTCGTATTTTTCATCCCCGCAGCTCGTCTGCGGGGTTATTATTCTGTTTGTTTGAGAGTTGAGTTTAATGGAATCCCTGACGTTACAACCCATCGCACGCGTAGATGGCACAATTAACCTGCCCGGGTCCAAGAGTGTTTCTAACCGTGCTTTGCTACTGGCGGCATTGGCCCGCGGCACGACGGTGCTGACCAATTTGCTGGATAGCGACGATGTACGCCACATGCTGAATGCCCTGAGCGCGCTGGGAGTTCATTACACCCTGTCTTCCGACCGTACCCGCTGTGAAGTCACCGGTAACGCCGGCCCACTGCACGCGGCTGAAGCATTAGAACTGTTCCTCGGTAATGCCGGAACGGCCATGCGTCCGCTGGCGGCGGCGTTATGTCTGGGGAGTAACGATATTGTGCTGACCGGCGAGCCGCGAATGAAAGAGCGGCCGATTGGTCACCTGGTTGACGCGCTGCGTCAGGGCGGGGCGCAGATTGATTATCTGGAGCAGGAGAATTACCCGCCGCTGCGCCTGCGCGGTGGTTTCAGCGGTGGACAGGTTGAAGTGGACGGCAGCGTTTCCAGCCAGTTTCTGACCGCGCTCCTGATGACCGCCCCGCTGGCGCCTCAGGATACCGTCATTGCGATTAAAGGCGATCTGGTATCCAAACCTTATATTGATATTACGCTGCACCTGATGAAAACCTTTGGCGTTGAGGTTGAAAATCAGTCTTATCAGCGATTTATCGTGCGCGGCAATCAACACTACCGCTCGCCGGGCGATTATCTGGTTGAAGGCGACGCCTCCTCGGCATCCTACTTCCTCGCCGCCGGAGCAATTAAAGGCGGGACGGTAAAAGTCACCGGTATTGGCCGCAATAGCGTGCAGGGCGACATTCGGTTTGCCGATGTGCTGGAAAAAATGGGCGCAACCATTACCTGGGGCGATGATTATATCGCCTGCACGCGCGGCGAACTGAACGCCATCGATATGGATATGAATCATATCCCGGATGCCGCGATGACTATCGCCACGGCCGCCCTGTTCGCCAAAGGCACCACGACTCTGCGCAATATTTATAACTGGCGCGTCAAGGAGACTGACCGCCTGTTTGCTATGGCCACTGAGCTGCGTAAAGTGGGAGCTGAAGTTGAAGAAGGGGAGGATTTCATCCGCATCACTCCGCCTGCTAAGCTCCAGTTCGCTGAAATCGGCACCTATAACGACCATCGTATGGCAATGTGTTTCTCGCTGGTGGCGCTTTCCGATACGCCGGTCACCATCCTTGATCCGAAGTGTACGGCAAAAACTTTCCCGGACTACTTCGAACAGCTGGCGCGAATCAGTACGCTGGCCTGAATCACGCGAATTTAAGGTGAAAACGCCGACCCTTGGGTCGGCGTTTTTTTATGTCTGCTTGTCGGGCGGAAAACTAAATGCTAGCCTTGGTTGCTTGTAAATACAGGATTTATAAGCATTTAATATGCTAATCAATGGATGATTGATATGAGAAATACAAAAGTAATGCTGGCTTTAGCGGTTTCCGCCACGTTGTTGGCAGGTTGTAAAAATATGCAGGGGGTGGACACCAACGCCCTCGTAAGTTCAGGGATGACGGCCTACAAAGCGGCAACGCTTTCTGACTCTGAAGTTAAAGCGCTTTCCGACGATGCCTGTAAGCAAATGGATAGCGAAAATAAAAAGGCCGGCGCTTCAAGTAAGTACACCAAGCGTCTGAATAAAATTGCCAAAGCGTTAGGAAATAATATCAACGGCACCCCGGTAAACTATAAGGTTTACATGACATCAGACGTCAACGCCTGGGCAATGGCCAACGGCTGCGTCCGCGTCTATAGCGGCCTGATGGACATGATGACCGATAATGAAGTTGAAGCGGTTCTGGGCCATGAGCTGGGCCACGTAGCGCTGGGACATTCGCGCAAAGCGATGCAAACCGCCTATGCGACCATTGCCGCGCGTGATGCAATTTCAGCCACCAGCGGAGCGGCTGCAAGTTTGTCTAAATCTCAGCTGGGCGATATCGCAGAGGGAATGATTAACTCCGCTTTCTCCCGCTCTCAAGAGTCCGATGCTGATGATTTCTCCTACGATCTGCTGAAAAAGCGCAACATCAGCACTCAGGGGCTGGTGGGCAGCTTCGACAAACTGGCCAGCCTTGACGCCGGCCACAGCAAATCTCTGTTCGATTCACACCCGCCTTCAGCTGAACGCGCGCAGCATATCCGCGACCGTATTGCTGAAGATAAAAAGTAAAACTGCCTCATCTTCCGGGCTGATGCTCTATCAGCCCGCTATAATTGCACAATTCTTCCGCATTAGATTTCCAGTTATCCGTAATTTACAACCAATGCTCACTTTCCGTCGAAGAGATGCGTATAATGCGCGGCGTTTATATATTTATGCGCCTTGCTAAAGGAGAAAAAGATGACGGCAACAGTTCCGGTAATCACCATTGATGGGCCTGGCGGTGCGGGCAAAGGCACGTTATGCAAGGCAATGGCAGAAACGCTGGGCTGGCATCTGCTGGATTCTGGGGCGATTTATCGCGTTCTTGCTCTCGCTGCTCTGCATCACCATGTTGATGTTGAATCCGAAGAGGCGCTGGTGCCGCTGGCCGCGCATCTTGATGTCCGTTTTGTCTCCACTGACGGTAGCCTGGAAGTCATTCTGGAGGGGGAGGACGTTAGCGCGGAAATCCGCACTCAGGATGTGGCCAATACGGCCTCTAAAGTCGCCGCTTTTCCGCGCGTGCGCGAGGCATTGCTGCGCCGTCAACGAGCCTTCCGTGAGCTGCCCGGTTTGATCGCTGACGGACGCGATATGGGAACCGTGGTATTCCCCGATGCGCCGGTGAAAATTTTCCTTGACGCTTCCGCGGAAGAACGTGCGCATCGCCGCATGCTTCAGTTGCAGGAAAAGGGCTTTAGTGTTAACTTTGATCGCCTTTTATCCGAGATAAAAGAGCGCGACGACCGCGATCGCAATCGTACAGTGGCGCCGCTTATCCCGGCTGCCGATGCCTTAGTTCTTGATTCCACAGAACTAAACATTGAGCAAGTGATTGAAAAAGCGCTACAATATGCGCGCGAAAAACTGGCTTCCGCTTAATCTTATCGTCGATAAAGCACAATAGCCTGCGAATTATAGCAGTACCCCGCAGCAACGGACTGTTAGCGGGTATGTTAAACAACCCCATCCGGCATGGAGCCTGGTGGACGTTAAATATGAAACCTGAAGATTAAACATGACTGAATCTTTTGCTCAACTATTTGAAGAATCCTTAAAAACAATCGAAACCCGTCCGGGTTCCATCGTTCGTGGTGTTGTTGTTGCTATCGACAAAGACGTAGTACTGGTTGACGCCGGTCTGAAATCTGAGTCTGCCATTCCGGCAGAGCAGTTCAAAAACGCCCAGGGCGAGCTGGAAATCCAGGTTGGTGACGAAGTTGACGTTGCTCTGGATGCAGTAGAAGACGGCTTCGGTGAAACCCTGCTGTCCCGTGAGAAAGCTAAACGTCACGAAGCTTGGATCACGCTGGAAAAAGCTTACGAAGACGCTGAAACTGTAGTCGGTATTATCAACGGCAAAGTTAAAGGTGGCTTCACTGTTGAGCTGAATGGTATTCGTGCGTTCCTGCCGGGCTCCCTGGTAGACGTTCGTCCGGTGCGCGACACGCTGCACCTGGAAGGCAAAGAGCTTGAATTCAAAGTCATCAAGCTGGACCAGAAACGTAACAACGTCGTTGTTTCTCGTCGTGCCGTTATCGAATCCGAAAACAGCGCAGAGCGCGATCAGCTGCTGGAAAACCTGCAGGAAGGCATGGAAGTTAAAGGTATCGTTAAGAACCTCACTGACTACGGTGCATTCGTTGATCTGGGCGGCGTTGACGGCCTGCTGCACATTACCGATATGGCATGGAAACGCGTTAAGCATCCGAGCGAAATCGTAAACGTTGGCGACGAAATCACTGTTAAAGTGCTGAAGTTCGACCGCGAACGTACTCGTGTATCTCTGGGCCTGAAACAGCTGGGCGAAGATCCGTGGGTAGCTATCGCTAAACGTTATCCGGAAGGTACCAAACTGACCGGTCGCGTGACCAACCTGACCGACTACGGCTGCTTCGTTGAAATCGAAGAAGGCGTTGAAGGCCTGGTTCACGTTTCCGAAATGGATTGGACCAACAAAAACATCCACCCGTCCAAAGTTGTTAACGTTGGCGATGTAGTGGAAGTTATGGTTCTGGATATCGACGAAGAACGTCGTCGTATCTCCCTGGGCCTGAAGCAGTGCAAAAACAACCCATGGCAGCAGTTCGCGGAAACCCACAACAAGGGCGACCGTGTTGAAGGTAAAATCAAGTCTATCACTGACTTCGGTATCTTCATCGGCCTGGACGGCGGCATCGATGGCCTGGTTCACCTGTCTGACATCTCCTGGAACGTTGCAGGCGAAGAAGCAGTTCGTGAATACAAAAAAGGCGACGAAATCGCAGCAGTTGTTCTGCAGGTTGACGCAGAGCGCGAGCGTATCTCTCTGGGCGTTAAACAGCTCGCAGAAGATCCGTTCAACAACTGGGTTGCACTGAACAAGAAAGGCGCAATCGTAAACGGTAAAGTGACTGCAGTTGACGCTAAAGGCGCAACCGTAGAACTGGCTGACGGCGTTGAAGGTTACCTGCGCGCTTCTGAAGCTTCCCGTGACCGCGTTGAAGATGCCACTCTGGTTCTGAGCGTAGGCGACGACGTTGAAGCTAAATTCACCGGCGTTGATCGTAAGAACCGTGCAATCAGCCTGTCTGTTCGTGCGAAAGACGAAGCTGATGAGAAAGATGCCATCGCAACTGTTAACAAACAGGAAGATGCAAACTTCTCCAACAACGCAATGGCTGAAGCTTTCAAAGCAGCTAAAGGCGAGTAATCTTAGTCTTGCGGGTTACAACAACCTGAATTATGACGAGTTTACTTGACAGATTGCAGGATTCGTCCTGTAATCAAGCACAAAGGGCGGCTACGGCCGCCCTTGTTTAAGCTGTTAGCTAATTTTGCCTTGAAGGAAACCGGAGGAATAATGACCAAGTCAGAATTGATAGAAAGACTTGCCAGCCAGCAATCTCACATTCCTGCGAAAGCAGTGGAAGATGCTGTTAAAGAAATGCTGGAGCATATGGCCTCAACGCTTGCTCAAGGCGAGCGCATTGAAATCCGCGGTTTCGGCAGCTTCTCTCTGCATTATCGAGCACCCCGCACCGGGCGTAACCCAAAAACTGGCGATAAAGTTGAACTGGAAGGTAAGTACGTTCCCCACTTTAAGCCGGGCAAAGAATTACGCGACCGCGCCAATATTTACGAAGAGTAAGTTTCGCTGAGCGGCGACAACATACTTAAACGTTAAAAAAGCACCTTTGGGTGCTTTTTTTATGCCTTTAAAGCTGTACTGGAAGTTGCCTCGCAAAACGTCAGTTCTTTTGCGTTAACAGAGAAAGTTCTCTGGATCGCGCAATCCACTTCTTTTCAGTCCTCAAAGACACTTTCTGCATTTAGCGCAACACTCCCTCTGACAGGGAGGTGCTAATGCGTTTACCACAACTTGCTGGCTGTGTAATTATCGGCATTCTGCCGCTGCTCTGGTTGCCCGATTTGCCCGGGCGTTCGGTTACCTGGGGACTGATGCTGCTGGTGCTGCTTATTGCGCAATGTCGCCGTAGAGCTGCGCAATACGCGGCATTGATAACGCTGTTTTTTGTCTGGGGAGTACTCAGCGCTCGCCAGGCCCTATGGCCGACACAGACGTTAACAAACGGGAATCGTCAGGTTGAGGTTGTGCTGACCGCAACAGATGGGCAGACAACTCATCAGGGCAGAATTGTCCGTCTGGATGGGCGACGGCTATTTCCCGCGCCAGGGGTAAGCCTCTACGGTAATTATTTGCCTGAACCGCCCTGTGCAGGGCAGGTTTGGGCCATGACGCTACGCGCGCGTCCGGTACATGGTCAGCTCAACGAAGGCGGGTTTGACAGCCAGCGCTATGCGCTATCACAGCATCGTCCGTTAACCGGACGCTTTATCAGCGCTGAAGTTCGCGAGCGAAACTGTAGTGTACGAGCGCGTTATCTGGCCTCGCTCAATCAAACCCTGGCGGAACTGCCCTGGCAATCGGTGATGCTGGGGTTAGGCATGGGGGAACGTCTGGCGATCCCTCGCGAGATAAAGATCCTGATGCAGGAAACCGGTACATCGCACCTGATGGCGATCTCAGGGTTACATATCGCGTTAGGAGCCACTCTGGGCTGGTTGCTGCTAAGGGGTTTGCAGTTCTTTCTTCCGTGCCGCTGGCTGGGCTGGCGGGCGCCGCTGCTTACTGGCCTGGCGAGCGCTATTTTTTACGCCTGGCTAACCGGAATGCAGCCGCCCGCGCTGCGCACCTGTGTTGCCCTGATCGTTGGCTGCGCGCTGCGGCTATCCGGGAAACGCTGGTCGCCATGGCAGATATGGCTCTGCTGCATTGGTGCAATACTGTTTGCCGATCCGCTGGCAGCGTTGTCAGAAAGCCTCTGGCTATCGGCGTTTGCCGTTGCGGCGCTTATCTTCTGGTATCAGCTGGCCCCGATGCCTGGCGGTAAAAGGTGCTGGCTGCTGCGCCAAAGCCTCGCGTTATGTCATCTGCAGATCGGCTTGATGTTTTTACTTGCACCTTTACAGATTGCTCTCTTCCACGGCATCAGCTTAACGTCGGTGCTGGCGAATTTGATTGCCGTGCCTCTGGTGACTTTTATCGTTGTTCCGCTGATTCTGACCGCCATGTTTTTACACCTCTGTGCTCCGCTCACCATTGAGATGGTGATATGGCAATCAGCAGACCGTATCCTGGCGGCGCTATTCGGGTTCCTGCGGCAGCTGCCGCCCGGCTGGCTCGAGCTGGATGCTCGCTGGCTTGGGATAAGCCTGCTGCCGTGGCCGGCGTTAATTCTCTGGCGTTTTCATGCGTGGCGCACGTTGCCGGCGTTTTGTTTAGCATGTCTCGGGCTATTAAGCTGGCCATTCTGGCGGAGTACGGCTGCCAACGAATGGCGAGTCACCATGCTGGATGTCGGGCAGGGGCTGGCTATGGTGATTGAACGCCAGGGCGCGGCCCTTCTCTACGATACCGGACTCGCCTGGCCTGAGGGTGACAGCGGTGAGCAGATTATCATCCCCTGGCTACGCTGGCATCACTTGCATCTGGAAGGCGTCGTACTCAGCCATGAGCATCTCGATCACCGCGGGGGACTCAACTCGGTGTTAAAAGCATGGCCTCAAATATGGATACGAAGCCCTTTAGGCTGGGCGGGCCATTTAGCATGCCAGCGCGGAGAGATCTGGCAGTGGCGAGGTTTAACCTTTCGTGCGTTCTGGCCGCTGCCCGGCGCGACAAAGCAGGGGAATAATCGCTCATGCGTGGTGCGTGTTGATGACGGCAAGCACAGTATCCTGCTCACCGGGGATATCGAAACGCCCGCGGAGCAAACGATGATTAGCCACTACTGGCAACATCTTGCGTCTACACTTATCCAGGTTCCCCATCACGGCAGTAATACGTCGTCCGGGACCGCCCTGTTGCGCAGCGTTGGTGGGGAGGCTGCGCTAGCTTCTGCTTCCCGCTATAACGCATGGCGTATGCCTTCAACCAAGGTGAAACAGCGCTATCGAAACCAGAACTATCAGTGGTTCGACACGCCGCATCAGGGGCAAATTACGGTTGTTTTTTCCGCGGATGGCTGGCAAATCCATAGCTTACGGGATCAAGTTTTACCGCGATGGTATCATCAGTGGTTTGGCGGGAACGTTCAGAACGGGTAGAATATGCGGCTATTTCAACACAAGCTGGTTTATTGAATGCAGAACGATAAAGATCTTTCCACGTGGCAGACCTTCCGCCGACTCTGGCCGATTATAGCGCCGTTTAAACCCGGGCTAATCGTTGCAGCGGTAGCGTTAGTGCTTAACGCGGCTAGTGATACCTTCATGCTATCGCTTCTTAAACCGTTACTGGATGATGGTTTTGGTAAAACGGATCGCTCGGTGCTGATATGGATGCCGCTGGTGGTGATCGGATTGATGGTTCTGCGCGGCATCACCAGCTACGTTTCGAGCTACTGCATCTCTTGGGTGTCCGGCAAAGTCGTGATGACGATGCGCCGTCGTTTATTCAGCCACATGATGGGAATGCCGGTTGCATTCTTTGACAAGCAGTCCACCGGGACGCTGCTATCACGTATTACCTATGATTCGGAGCAGGTGGCCTCTTCCTCCTCCAGCGCGTTGATTACCGTCGTGCGTGAAGGCGCGTCGATTATTGGCCTGTTTGCGATGATGTTTTATTACAGCTGGCAGCTGTCATTGATTCTGATCGTTCTGGCGCCGATCGTGTCTATTGCTATTCGCGTGGTCTCGAAGCGTTTTCGTAATATCAGCAAGAATATGCAGAACACCATGGGCCAGGTGACGACCAGTGCAGAGCAGATGCTGAAAGGGCATAAAGAAGTGCTGATGTTTGGCGGTCAGGCCGTCGAAACCAAGCGCTTTGATAAAGTCAGCAACAAGATGCGTCTGCAGGGGATGAAAATGGTCTCCGCGTCCTCAATTTCTGACCCTATTATCCAGCTAATCGCCTCCCTGGCTCTGGCTTTCGTACTTTATGCGGCAAGCTTCCCGAGCGTAATGGAGACGTTAACGGCTGGTACAATTACCGTTGTCTTCTCCTCAATGATCGCGCTGATGCGTCCGCTAAAATCGCTGACTAACGTCAACGCGCAGTTCCAGCGCGGGATGGCCGCTTGTCAGACGCTTTTCGCTATTCTTGACTCCGAGCAGGAGAAAGATGAAGGCACGCGGGTTATCGAACGTGCGAAGGGCAACCTCGAATTTAAAAACGTTACCTTCAGATATCCGGGGCGTGAAGTCGCTGCGCTGCGCAATATTGACCTCAATATTCCGGAAGGGAAAACCGTGGCGCTGGTAGGGCGCTCGGGGTCGGGTAAATCGACCATCGCCAGCCTGATTACGCGTTTTTATGATGTTGATGAGGGGCAGATCTTGCTGGACGGCCACGACCTGCGTGAATACACGCTGAGTTCTCTGCGCGATCAGGTTGCGCTGGTGTCGCAAAACGTCCATCTCTTTAACGACACCGTGGCGAATAATATCGCCTATGCCCGAACCGAAGAGTACAGCCGCGAGCAGATTGAGGAAGCGGCCCGCATGGCTTATGCCATGGACTTTATCAATAAAATGGACAATGGCCTGGATACGATTATCGGTGAAAACGGTGTTATGCTTTCCGGCGGCCAGCGCCAGCGCATCGCTATCGCTCGCGCCCTGCTGCGCAACAGCCCGATACTGATCCTTGATGAAGCAACTTCGGCGCTGGATACCGAATCAGAGCGCGCCATTCAGGCGGCGCTGGACGAACTGCAGAAAAACCGCACCTCGCTGGTTATTGCTCACCGTCTCTCGACGATTGAGCAGGCTGACGAAATTGTGGTAGTGGAAGATGGCCAGATCGTTGAACGCGGCAGCCATGCCGATCTGCTTGAACATAAGGGCGTTTACGCTCAACTGCATAAGATGCAGTTCGGCGCATGATTGCGCGCATCTGGTCCGGCGAATCGCCTTTATGGCGGCTACTGCTTCCGCTCTCCTGGCTCTATGGCCTGGTGAGCGGATTAATACGGCTAAGCTATAAACTGGGATGGCGAAAAGTGTGGCGAGCGCCGGTGCCGGTAGTGGTGGTTGGCAATCTGACCGCCGGCGGCAATGGCAAAACACCGGTTGTTGTCTGGCTGGTGGAACAGCTTCAGCAGCGCGGTATTCGCGTCGGCGTGGTGTCACGCGGCTACGGCGGAAAAGCCGCGAGCTATCCGCTGCTGCTTAATGTGGATACGCATACCGGGGAAGCGGGCGATGAGCCGGTGCTGATTTATCAGCGTACCGGCGCGCCGGTTGCCGTCTCGCCGGTACGCAGCGATGCGGTTCAGGCGCTGCTCGCCGCCAACGATCTTCAGCTTATCGTCACGGATGATGGTCTGCAGCACTATAAGCTGGCGCGTGACAAAGAGATTGTGGTGATTGACGGCGTACGTCGTTTTGGTAACGGCTGGTGGTTGCCTGCGGGTCCTATGCGCGAGCGCGCTTCGCGTTTGCGCAGCGTGGATGCGGTTATCGTTAACGGCGGTCTCGCCCGCCCGGGAGAGATACCTATGCAGCTTCGTCCCGGGCTGGCGGTGAATCTGCTGACCGGTGAACGCCGGGATGCGGCGGCGTTGGACAACGTGGTGGCGATGGCAGGAATCGGCCATCCGCCGCGTTTCTTCGCCACCCTCGAGAGCTGCGGCGTACGTCCGGTGAAAACCATCTCCCTGGCCGATCATCAGGCTCTGTCGCAGAGCGATGTCGCCGCGCTGGCGGCGCCGCAGCAAACTCTGCTGATGACCGAAAAAGATGCGGTGAAGTGCCGCGACTTTGCGCAGGCAAACTGGTGGTATCTACCGGTCGACGCGATAATGACTGACCAGCGCGCACAGCGCCTGCTCACGGATTTAGTGACGCTGGCGCAGCGCTAATTTCGCTTATCACCGCCTGCGCCGGAACCTTTTACGGAGAAGCTGCATGCCGGTATTGTCCCTCTCGCTTAAAGAAGCTCGCCATCTTCACCTGGCCGCGCAGGGGCTGCTGAAAAAGCCCCGCCGTCGCGCCAAACCCGAGGATGTTCTGCAAACCATTAAGCAGATGTCCCTGCTGCAAATCGATACCATCAACGTTGTTGCCCGCAGCCCTTATCTGGTGCTTTTCAGCCGCCTTGGCCACTATCCGCAGCGCTGGCTGGATGAGGCGCTTCGCGCCGGTGAACTGATGGAATACTGGGCGCATGAGGCCTGTTTCTTACCGCGCAGCGACTTTTCACTGGTGCGTCACCGTATGCTGACGCCGGATAAAATGGGCTGGAAATACCATACCGCATGGATGACCGAGCACGCTCCGGCCATTCAGGAACTGCTGGCCCATATTGCTGAAAATGGCCCGGTTCGCTCGGCAGACTTTGAACATCCGCGTAAGGGCGCCAGCGGATGGTGGGAGTGGAAACCGCATAAGCGCCATCTTGAAGGTTTATTTACCGCTGGAGAGCTGATGGTTATCGAGCGGCGCAACTTTCAGCGCGTTTACGATCTCACGCAGCGGGTCATGCCGGACTGGGAGGATGAGCGGGATGGCCTCTCTCAGGAGCAGGCCGAAGCCATTATGTTACGCAATAGCGCACGCAGCCTCGGGATCTTCCGTGCGCAGTGGCTGGCGGATTATTATCGTCTACGTCGACCCTCGCTACCCCCGCTGCTGGCGAGCTGGCAGGATGAGGGGCTGGTGAAACCGGTAAACGTGGAAACCCTGGGGGAAATGTGGCTTCACCGTGATGCGCTGAAGCTGCTGGAGTCCTCACCCGGCGGCAGGCTCGCCGCCAGCCACAGCGCGGTGCTCTCGCCTTTCGATCCGGTGGTGTGGGATCGCAAGCGGGCTGAGCAGCTATTTAACTTCACCTATCGCCTGGAGTGCTATACGCCCGCGCCGAAACGTCAGTATGGCTATTTCGTATTACCGCTGCTGCATCAGGGGAAGCTGGTGGGCAGAATGGATAGCAAAATGCATCGTAAAACCGGCGTTCTGGAAATTATCGCTCTGTGGCTGGAGGAGGGGGTCAAGGTGACCTCGGGACTCGAGAGCGGGCTAAAACGCGCCATTGATGATTTTGCCCTCTGGCAGGAGGCGACACGGGTGAGCTGCGGGAAGCTGCCGGCGGAACTTTTTGCCGGGCGGCAACAGGGTTGGGAAATTGACGCCGCCTGAGTCAGCGTATGATATGCTGCTAAAGAATCTATTCGGTCCATCTGGAGGAATCATGGATCACCGTTTACTTGAAATTATCGCCTGTCCGGTTTGTAACGGTAAGCTCTATTACAGCCAGGATAAGCAAGAACTGATCTGCAAACTCGATAGCCTGGCTTTTCCGCTGCGTGAAGGTATCCCCGTACTGCTGGAAACCGAAGCCCGCGCGCTTGCTGTAGAAGAGAGCCAGTCATGAGTTTCGTGGTTATCATCCCCGCGCGCTTCGCTTCTACTCGTCTGCCAGGCAAACCGCTCCAGGATATCAACGGCAAGCCGATGATTGTCCACGTCCTTGAGCGAGCCCGTGAATCCGGGGCCGAGCGTATTATCGTTGCCACCGATCATGCAGACGTAGCCCGAGCGGTTGAAGCCGCCGGCGGTGAAGTCTGCATGACGCGTGAAGATCATCAGTCTGGCACCGAGCGCCTGGCCGAGGTGGTTGAAAAATGCGCTTTCAGCGATGACACCATCATTGTGAATATCCAGGGCGATGAGCCGATGATCCCGCCCGCCATCGTGCGCCAGGTAGCCGAGAATCTGGCTGCCAGCACGAGCGGTATGGCAACCTTAGCGGTGCCAATCCACGATGCGGAAGAGGCGTTTAATCCGAATGCGGTCAAGGTTGTCATGGACGCAGCTGGCTATGCCCTCTATTTTTCTCGCGCCACCATCCCGTGGGATCGCGATCGTTTCGCTAAATCCCGCGAGGCTATCGGCGATTCGCTGCTGCGTCATATCGGGATCTATGGCTATCGCGCCGGTTTTATTCGTCGCTATGTTAGCTGGGCGCCAAGCCCGCTTGAACAGATCGAGATGCTCGAGCAGCTACGCGTGCTGTGGTACGGCGAGAAAATCCATGTCGCGGTGGCGGAAGTGGTTCCCGGTACAGGCGTCGATACGCCGGAAGATCTGGAACGCGTCCGCGCGGAGCTACGTTAATTTCCCTCCATCCCCTCCGCCAGGAGGGGATATCTTCAGGCCGTTTTTCCATACTTTTTTACGTCAATTTTGATCTTACCCGATGACAACCCCGGCACAGGCGCTCATTATGAAACCAGTAGTGTTCATAGGGGTAATCAGAAATGGAACAGTTGCGTACCGAGCTGAGCCACCTGCTGGGTGAAAAACTAAGCCGCGTGGAGTGCGTCAGCGAGAAACCCTCGTCGGCGCTGTGGTCGCTATATGATGCGCAGGGAAACCCAATGCCGCTGCTGGCGCGCAGCTTTACGACGCCGGGCGTGGCGCGTCAGCTGGCGTGGAAGATATCAACCCTCGCGCGAAGCGGTACTGTCCGTATGCCGGTGGTCTACGGCGTAATGACGCACGAAGAGCATCCGGGCCCAGATGTACTGCTGATCGAACGACTGCGCGGCGTTTCGGTAGAAGCCCCCGCCCGTACGCCGGAGCGTTGGGAACAGCTACAGGAGCAGATTGTTGAAGCGCTGCTGGCCTGGCACCGTCAGGATAGCGGCGGCTGCGTCGGGATGGTCGACAGCACTCAGGAAAATCTCTGGCCATACTGGTACCGCCAGCGTGTAGAGGTGCTATGGAGCACGCTGAACCTTTATCAGGATACCGGCCTGACGATGCAGGACAAACGCATTCTGTTCCGCACTCGCGAATGCCTTATGGATTTGTTTAAGGATTTCAATGATAACTGCGTGCTGGTCCACGGTAGCTTCACGCTGCGCAGCATGCTTAAAGATCCGCGCAGCGATCAGCTGCTGGCGATGGTAGGTCCGGGCATGATGCTCTGGGCGCCGCGTGAATATGAGCTATTCCGTCTGGTTGATAGCGGCCAGGAAGAGCAGCTGCTGTGGCACTATCTCCGCCGGGCGCCGGTAGCGGAAGCGTTTCTCTGGCGGCGCTGGCTGTATCTGCTGTGGGATGAAGTGGATAATCTGGTCAATACCGGACGCTTTGACCGCGTCCGGTTTGATCTGGCGGCTAAATCAATTCTGCCCTGGCTCGCCTGAAGATCCTTTCAGTCGCTGCCAGATGCGACCTAACGTTTCGTAACCAACCCGATCGCTATGCATTAGCCAGACCGGCGAGGGGATTGCCCGCTCCCATGGGTTGAGCGGTGACTCAATCGCCAGCTGGTTGGCCGGGGCGGGCAAGGGCGCCAGCCCGGCGCGGCGAAAGAAAATCATCGCCCGCGGCAGATGTGAAGCGGAAGTGACCAGCAGGAAAGGCGCATCGCCAACCGCCTCTTTCACCGCGGCGGCTTCCTCTTCGGTATCTTTGGGTTTATCGAGAACGATAATTTCGCTGCGCGGTACGCCCAGGGTCTCGGCTACCCGGGCACTGGTTTCCGCAGAACTTACCGGGTTGGTCTTCGCTCTTCCGCCGGTAAAGATCATTTTGGCTCCCGGATTTTCCTGCCACAGGCGGATGCCCTCTGTCAGCCGCGGCAGGCTGTTATTAATGAGATTTGAGCTGGGCGCCCAGGCTGGATTCCAGGTGTATCCTCCGCCCAGTACGACGACGTACTGTACGCGCTCTTCTCCCCGCCACGTCGGGTATTTATCTTCAATCGGTTTGAGCAAACTATCGGCCACCGGTTGCAGGCTTAATAGCAGCAACAGCAGCCAGCCGAAGCTGACGCAGAGCTTGCCGGTGCGCTGGAAACGGCTAAACCACAGCAAGGCGATGCCGACCGCCATAAGCAACAGCAGCAGGGGAAGCGGCAGCATCATGCCGCCTAAAACCTTTTTCAGCGTAAAAAGCATGCCCAACGGTTCCTTTTTTAACCATATAACCAAAGATATACCCGGATCTTACAACAGATCGCTTCATTCTCCGCGCGGGTATGACAAAATAGCGGCTTTGTGTTGGCTTGTGGAGTCACCCGTGCAGGATCGTAATTTCGATGATATTGCTGAAAAGTTTTCGCGCAATATATACGGCACCACCAAAGGCCAGCTGCGGCAGGCGATCCTCTGGCAGGATCTACAACCGCTGCTGAACCAGATGGGGCCTGGGCCATTGCGAGTTCTTGACGCGGGCGGCGGCGAAGGGCAAACGGCGATCAAAGTGGCGGAAATGGGCCATCACGTCACGTTATGCGATCTCTCTGGTGAAATGGTGGCTCGCGCCAGGCAGGCGGCTGCCGATAAAGGTGTGATCGACAACATGCATTTTGTACAATGCGCGGCTCAGGATATTGAGCAGCATTTGGAAAGTCCGGTCGATCTGATACTGTTTCATGCGGTGCTGGAATGGGTAGCCGAACCACAGGCGATGTTGCGTACGCTGTGGTCGATGCTGCGCCCCGGCGGCGCGTTATCGCTGATGTTCTACAATGCTAACGGCCTGTTGATGCACAATATGGTCGCCGGCAATCTGGACTATGTGCAAATCGGCATGCCGAAAAAGAAAAAACGCACGCTGTCGCCGGACTATCCGCGCGATCCGCAGCAGGTTTACGGCTGGCTGGAAGAGATTGGCTGGCAGATTACCGGTAAGACCGGCGTGCGGGTGTTTCATGATTATCTGCGTGAAAAACACCAACAGCACGACAAATTTGCGGCGCTGCTGGAGCTGGAAACGCGCTACTGTCGCCAGGAGCCGTATATTAGCTTAGGCCGTTATATTCACGTCACCGCGCTTAAGCCGCAGATGCAAGGATAAACTATGAGTGAATTTTCCCAGACAGTCCCCGAACTGGTTGCCTGGGCCAGGAAAAATGATTTTTCTATTTCGCTGCCGGTCGACAGACTCTCTTTTCTGCTGGCGATTGCCACGCTGAACGGCGAGCGGATGGAAGGGGAAATGACCGAGGGAGAACTGGTGGACGCGTTCCGCCACGTCAGTGATGCGTTTGAGCAGACCAGCGAAACCATCAGCCAGCGCGCCAATAATGCCATTAACGATATGGTGCGCCAGCGTCTGCTGAACCGCTTTACCAGCGAAATCACCGAGGGTAACGCTATTTATCGCCTGACGCCGCTGGGCATCGGGATCACCGATTACTATATTCGTCAGCGCGAGTTCTCCACCCTGCGCCTGTCGATGCAGCTCTCCATCGTTGCCGGCGAACTCAAGCGCGCCGCCGACTCGGCAGAAGAGGGCGGCGATGAGTTCCACTGGCATCGTAACGTTTTCGCTCCCCTGAAGTACTCGGTTGCGGAAATTTTTGACAGTATCGATCTGACCCAGCGGATCATGGATGAGCAGCAGCAGCTGGTGAAAGATGATATTGCCCAGTTGCTGAATAAAGACTGGCGGGCGGCGATTTCCAGCTGCGAGCTGCTGCTGTCGGAAACGTCCGGCACCCTGCGCGAGCTGCAGGATACTCTGGATGCGGCGGGCGATAAGCTGCAGGCAAACCTGCTGCGTATCCAGGACTCGACCATGGCGCGCGACGATCTGAATTTTATCGATCGTCTGGTGTTCGACCTGCAAAGCAAGCTGGACCGCATCGTCAGCTGGGGTCAGCAGGCGATAGACCTGTGGATCGGTTACGATCGCCACGTGCATAAATTTATCCGTACCGCTATCGATATGGATAAAAACCGCGTCTTCGCGCAGCGTTTACGCCAGTCGGTCCAGACTTACTTCGACGCTCCCTGGGCGCTCACCCATGCGAATGCCGATCGTCTGCTTGATATGCGCGATGAAGAGATGGCGCTGCATGATGAAGAGGTTACCGGAGAACTTCCGGCGGATCTGGAGTACGAAGAGTTTAACGAAATTCGCGAACAGCTGGCAGCGCTGATTGAAGGTCAGCTGGCGGTCTATAAAGAGAAGGGACTGCCGCTGGATCTTGGTCTGGTGGTACGCGAATATCTGTCGCAGTATCCGCGCGCTCGCCACTTTGACGTCGCGCGTATTGTTGTCGACCAGGCGGTACGTTTGGGCGTAGCGCAAGCAGATTTCACCGGACTGCCGGCAAAATGGCAGCCGATTAATGATTACGGAGCCAAGGTACAGGCGCATGTCATCGACAAATATTGAACAAGTGATGCCGGTTAAACTGGCGCAAGCGTTGGCTAATCCGTTATTTCCGGCGCTGGATAGCGCCCTGCGCGCGGGCCGTCATATCGGCCTTGACGAGCTGGATAATCACGCATTTTTAATGGATTTTCAGGATTACCTGGAAGAGTTTTATGCTCGCTACAACGTCGAGCTGATTCGCGCGCCGGAGGGGTTTTTCTATCTACGCCCGCGCTCGACCACGCTGATCCCGCGCTCGGTGCTCTCCGAGCTGGATATGATGGTGGGCAAAATTCTTTGCTATCTCTACCTCAGTCCGGAGCGCCTGGCGAATGAAGGCATCTTCACCCAGCAGGAGCTTTACGACGAGCTGCTGACCCTGGCGGACGAAGCCAAGCTGCTGAAGCTGGTCAATAACCGTTCGACCGGCTCCGACCTTGACCGCCAGAAGCTGCAGGAAAAAATGCGCGCTTCGCTCAACCGGCTGCGCCGCCTCGGCATGGTGTGGTTTATGGGCCACGACAGCAGCAAATTCCGCATCACCGAATCGGTGTTTCGCTTCGGCGCCGACGTGCGCGCCGGTGACGACCCGCGCGAAGCGCAGCTGCGTATGATCCGTGACGGTGAAGCCATGGCGCTGGAAAATCGTCTGCAGCTTAATGATGAGAATGAAGAGAATCAGCCGGATAGCGGGGAGGAAGAGTAATGATTGAACGCGGTAAATTTCGCTCGCTGACGCTGGTTAACTGGAACGGCTTTTTTGCCCGCACCTTTGATCTTGATGAATTAGTGACCACGCTTTCCGGCGGTAACGGCGCCGGTAAATCCACGACCATGGCGGCCTTCGTCACCGCGCTGATCCCCGACCTGACGCTGCTGCATTTCCGTAATACTACGGAAGCCGGGGCCACCAGCGGCTCGCGAGATAAAGGGCTTCACGGTAAGCTGCGCGCAGGCGTCTGTTACTCGGTGCTGGACGTCATTAACTCTCGCCACCAGCGCGTGGTGGTTGGCGTTCGCTTACAGCAGGTCGCCGGTCGCGATCGTAAAGTTGATATCAAGCCTTTTGCGATTCAGGGGTTGCCTACCTCCATCCAGCCGACTCAGCTGCTGACCGAAACCCTTAACGAGCGCCAGGCACGCGTGGTGACGCTCAACGAGCTGAAAGATAAGCTCGAAGCGATGGAAGGGGTACAGTTCAAGCAGTTTAACTCTATTACCGAGTATCACTCGCTGATGTTCGATCTGGGCGTGGTGGCTCGCCGCCTGCGTTCAGCTTCCGACCGTAGCAAGTACTATCGCCTGATCGAAGCGTCGCTGTACGGCGGCATTTCAAGCACCATTACCCGCTCGCTGCGCGACTACCTGCTGCCGGAAAACAGCGGCGTGCGTAAAGCATTCCAGGATATGGAAGCGGCGCTGCGTGAAAACCGCATGACCCTGGAAGCGATCCGCGTAACGCAGTCGGATCGCGACCTGTTCAAACATCTGATCAGCGAAGCCACCAACTACGTTGCCGCCGACTATATGCGCCACGCAAACGAGCGACGCATTCATCTCGACAAAGCGCTGGAGTATCGCCGCGATCTGTTCAGCTCCCGCGCTCAGCTCGCGGCTGAACAGTATAAGCACGTCGATATGGCCCGCGAGCTGCAGGAACATAACGGCGCGGAAGGCGATCTGGAAGCCGATTATCAGGCCGCCAGCGACCATCTGAACCTGGTGCAGACCGCTCTGCGCCAGCAGGAAAAAATCGAGCGCTATGAGGCGGATCTTGATGAACTGCAGATTCGCCTCGAAGAGCAAAATGAAGTCGTTGCGGAAGCGGTTGACCAGCAGGAAGAGAACGAAGCCCGCGCCGAAGCCGCCGAGCTGGAAGTGGATGAACTGAAAAACCAGCTTGCCGACTACCAGCAGGCGCTGGACGTGCAGCAGACCCGTGCGATTCAGTACAACCAGGCGCTGCAGGCGCTGGAAAGAGCAAAAGCGCTTTGCCATCTGCCGGATTTAACCCCGGAGAGCGCCGACGAGTGGCTGGAAACTTTCCAGGCGAAAGAGCAGGAAGCGACGGAGAAAATGCTGTCGCTGGAACAGAAAATGAGCGTGGCGCAAACTGCGCATAGCCAGTTTGAACAGGCATACCAGCTGGTGGTGGAGATCAACGGTCCGCTGGCGCGTAATGAAGCCTGGGACGTGGCGCGCGAGCTGCTGCGCGAAGGCGTTAATCAACGCCACCAGGCAGAGCAGGCGCACGGGTTGCGCAGTCGCCTGACGGAACTTGAACAGCGTCTGCGTGAACAGCAGGATGCTGAACGCCAGCTGAACGAATTCTGTAAGCGTCAGGGCAAACGTTACGATATCGACGAACTGGAAGCCCTGCATCAGGAGCTGGAAGCCCGCATAGCCTCGCTTTCCGACAGCGTTTCCTCCGCCAGCGAACGGCGGATGACCCTGCGTCAGGAGCTGGAACAGCTGCAGACGCGGACGCAAACGCTGATGCGCCGCGCGCCCATCTGGCTGGCGGCGCAGAACAGCCTCAATCAGCTGTGCGAACAGAGCGGAGAGCAGTTTGAGTCGAGCCAGGAAGTCACCGAATATCTCCAGCAACTGCTGGAGCGTGAACGCGAAGCTATCGTAGAGCGCGACGAAGTTGGCGCCCGTAAGCGCGCAATCGATGATGAAATCGAGCGCCTTAGCCAGCCGGGTGGTTCAGAAGATCAGCGCCTGAACGCGCTGGCGGAACGCTTTGGCGGCGTACTGCTGTCGGAAATCTATGATGACGTTAGCCTCGATGATGCGCCGTATTACTCGGCGCTGTACGGCCCTTCCCGCCACGCTATTGTGGTACCGGATCTGTCGCTGATTGCCGGGCAGCTGGAAGGCCTTGAAGATTGCCCCGAAGATCTCTACCTGATCGAGGGCGATCCGCAGTCGTTTGATGACAGCGTATTTAGCGTCGATGAGCTGGAAAAAGCCGTTGTCGTTAAGATTGCCGATCGTCAGTGGCGCTATTCACGCTTCCCGACGCTGCCGCTGTTTGGCCGCGCCGCGCGTGAAAGCCGCGTTGAAACGCTGCACGCCGAGCGTGAAAGCCTCTCCGAGCGTTTTGCGACCCTGTCGTTTGATGTGCAGAAAACCCAGCGCCTCCACCAGGCGTTCAGCCGCTTTATCGGTAACCATCTGGCGGTGGCCTTTGAGGACGACCCGGAAGAAGAAATCCGCAAACTGAATACTCGTCGCGGCGAGCTGGAGCGGGCGCTGACCGCCCATGAGAGCGATAACCAGCAGAACCGGGTGCAGTATGAGCAGGCGAAAGAGGGGGTATCCGCGCTCAACCGCTTGTTGCCACGTCTGAATCTGCTGGCCGACGACTCGCTGGCCGATCGCGTCGATGAAATCCAGGAGCGGCTCGACGAAGCGCAGGAGGCCGCGCGCTTTGTGCAGCAGTATGGTAACCAGCTGGCTAAGCTGGAACCGATCGTTTCCGTTCTGCAGAGCGATCCGGAGCAGTTTGAACAGCTAAAAGAAGATTACGCGTACTCGCAGCAGACTCAGCGCGATGCGCGTCAGCAGGCGTTTGCGCTGACCGAAGTCGTGCAGCGCCGCGCCCACTTTAGCTACTCTGATTCCGCAGAGATGCTCAGCGGTAATAGCGATCTGAACGAGAAGCTGCGCCAGCGCCTGGAACAGGCGGAAGCGGAGCGCGCCCGCACCCGCGAAGCGCTGCGTACCCACGCCGCGCAGCTCAATCAGTACAACCAGGTGCTGGCATCGCTGAAAAGCTCCTACGACACCAAAAAAGAGCTGCTCAACGATCTGCATAAAGAGCTTCAGGATATTGGCGTACGCGCCGACGCCGGCGCCGAAGAGCGCGCCCGTTTGCGTCGCGATGAGCTTCATGCTCAGCTCAGCAACAACCGCGCGCGGCGTAACCAGCTTGAAAAAGCCTTGACCTTCTGCGAAGCGGAAATGGATAACCTGACCCGCAGGCTGCGCAAGCTGGAGCGTGATTACTGCGAAATGCGCGAACAGGTGGTCAGCGCCAAAGCCGGCTGGTGCGCGGTCATGCGCCTGGTGAAAGACAACGGCGTGGAGCGTCGTCTGCATCGCCGCGAGCTGGCCTACCTTTCTGCTGATGAGCTGCGCTCAATGTCGGATAAGGCGCTCGGGGCGCTGCGTCTGGCGGTCTCTGATAACGAACATCTGCGCGATGTGCTGCGTATTTCGGAAGATCCGAAACGCCCGGAACGCAAAATCCAGTTCTTTGTCGCCGTTTATCAGCATCTGCGCGAGCGTATCCGCCAGGATATTATCCGTACCGACGATCCGGTGGAAGCGATTGAGCAGATGGAGATTGAACTCAGTCGACTGACGGAAGAGCTGACCAACCGCGAGCAGAAGCTGGCCATCAGCTCTCGCAGCGTGGCCAACATCATCCGCAAGACAATCCAGCGCGAGCAGAACCGTATTCGCATGCTCAACCAGGGGCTGCAGAGCGTCTCCTTCGGCCAGGTCAACAGCGTGCGGCTGAACGTCAACGTGCGGGAAACCCACTCGATGCTGCTGGACGTGCTGTCCGAGCAGCATGAACAGCATCAGGATTTGTTCAACAGCAATCGTCTGACCTTCTCGGAAGCGCTGGCGAAGCTGTATCAGCGCCTGAATCCGCAAATTGATATGGGGCAGCGTACGCCGCAGACCATTGGTGAAGAGCTGCTGGACTACCGCAACTATCTGGAGATGGAAGTGGAAGTTAACCGCGGTTCCGACGGCTGGCTGCGCGCTGAATCCGGTGCGCTATCGACCGGTGAAGCTATCGGTACCGGGATGTCGATTCTTGTTATGGTGGTGCAGAGCTGGGAAGATGAATCCATGCGCCTGCGCGGCAAGGATATTTCGCCGTGCCGCCTGCTGTTCCTCGATGAAGCCGCGCGTCTGGATGCCCGTTCTATCGCCACGCTGTTCGAACTGTGCGATCGACTGGAGATGCAGCTGATTATCGCAGCGCCGGAAAATATCAGCCCGGAAAAAGGCACCACCTACAAACTGGTGCGTAAAGTGGTGAACAATCACGAGCATGTGCATGTAGTAGGTCTGCGTGGCTTCGCGCCGCAGCTGCCTGAAACGCTGCCGGGAACGGCTAATGCTTCATAAGGTTGTACAATAAGTAGCCAAAGGGCGACATGATGTCGCCCTTTTTGTTATCCGTACCTGTATTTTAGGATTGTATAATCTTTTAACTTCTTTACATTTGGGAAGGCAAAAGCGTTTTCGTCTTCATATACTGAAAGTAAGCCCCATTTTAGCGGGCAGCAATGTGTTAACAGGGGGCAAGGGATGTTGCTTAAGAAACGGTATGGTCGTCAATTGTCAGCGCTCAGTCTGGGCCTGGCTTTTGCATTCGCTCCACTGTTCAATGTCCAGGCCGAAGAGCCTGAAATTGTACCATCGGATAGCTCAGCCACCATCAGCGAGCTCTCTTCCGCACTCAGCCAAAGCGCAAACCAGTCTGCGGCGGTTGCCAAAATGGCTGGCGAGCAGGCGCTACCTGCCGATGCGGCGGCGAAAAGCCGTGCCGATATTGAGGCGGTACTGCCGTCCGGTTATCAACCCGTCTTTATGAATCCGCTGGTCTCGCTGTATGCGGCCAGGGATATGAAGCCGATGTGGGATAACCGTGAGGCGGTGCAGGCGTTTCAGCAGCAGCTGGCTGAAGTCGCTATTGCCGGTTTTCAGCCGCAGTTCACCACCTGGGTTGAGCTGTTAACCGACCCGGCGGTGAACGGTCTGGCGCGGGATGTTGTTTTGTCTGACGCCATGATGGGCTATCTGCATTTTATTAGTGGTATTCCCACTCAGGGCAACCGCTGGCTGTATGGCACCAAACCGTATGCCATGTCGACACCGCCGCTATCGGTGGTTAATCAGTGGCAGGTGGCGCTGGATAGCGGTTCGCTGCCGCAGTTCATTGCGGGCCTGGCGCCGCAGCATCCGCAGTATGCCGCAATGCATCAGGCGCTACTGGCGCAGGTTGCCGATTCGCGTCCGTGGCCGCAGCTCACCGGTAAGACCTCGCTACGTCCCGGGGAGTGGAGCAATGATGCCGGTGCGCTCAGGGAAATTTTACAGCGCACCGGTATGCTCGATGACTCGGCGAAAATTGCCCTGCCGGGCGATGACGTGGTGAGCCCATCCGCCGGGAAAAAGGCTAAAAACAGCGGCCGCGGCGTTTACGATCGCCAGTTGGTTGAAGGCGTTAAGCGCTTTCAGGCGTGGCAGGGGCTGGGCGCTGATGGCGTGATCGGTCAGGCGACCCGCGACTGGCTCAACGTCTCTCCCGCGCAGCGCGCCGGCGTGCTGGCCTTAAATATCCAGCGTTTGCGTCTGCTGCCGGGTAATCTTGCGACCGGTATTATGGTTAATATTCCAGCCTTTTCGCTGGTTTATTACCAGGATGGCAGCGAGGTGCTGGCATCACGGGTTATCGTTGGCCGCCCGGACCGCAAAACGCCGATGATGAGCAGTGCCCTAAACAATGTGGTGGTCAACCCGCCGTGGAACGTGCCGCCGACGCTGGCGCGCAAAGATATCCTGCCGAAGGTGCGCAATAACCCCGGCTATCTTGAACAACACGGCTATACGATGATGCGCGGCTGGAACAGCAAAGAGGCCATCGATCCTTATCAGGTGGACTGGGAGACGATAACCGCATCGAATCTGCCGTTCCGCTTCCAGCAGGCTCCCGGCGCGCGTAATTCGCTGGGGCGCTATAAATTTAATATGCCAAGCTCAGATGCCATATATTTGCACGACACGCCAAATCACACTCTGTTCCAACGGGATGGGCGAGCGCTGAGCTCTGGATGTGTGCGGGTGAATAAAGCTTCAGAGCTGGCGAATATGCTGTTGCAGGACGCGGGCTGGAACGACGCGCGTATTTCGGATGCCCTCAAGCAGGGAAATACCCGCTATGTGAATATTCGTCAGAATATCCCGGTTAATCTCTATTATTTGACCGCCTTTGTCGGGGCTGATGGACGTACACAATATCGAACAGATATTTACAATTACGATCTCACCGCGCGATCCAGCGCACAAATCCTGCCTAAAGCTGAACAATTAATCAGATAAATGAAGTAGTTCAACGGATTCGGTTGTCCTATCTGTGTGTGAAAACGGGTCTTGCAGTCTGCAAGGCCCGAGTTTACTGGGGGGAGGCTGCCTTGACGTTGGCAATAATGCCCGGTAAGGTGCCTTTCGTGCGCCAGAAGTGCATATACATATAATCCTGCAAAAGCGTAATGGTGGTGAGCAAGCCAGGTCTTCGTCGCTGATATCGATTAGCCGCCGGAGAACGAGCGTATGCTGGCGGCTAACGGGCGGATTGCGGGAAAAGTATATTACGATTCATTTACCTGTAGACCTGATTATCATGGACAAATTTGACGCTAATCGCCGCAAACTGCTGGCGTTAGGTGGAGCCGCGCTCGGTGCTGCTGCCATTCTGCCTGCGCCGGCATTTGCCACCCTCTCGACCCCACGACCGCGTATTTTGACGCTGAACAACCTGCATACTGGTGAATCACTCAAGGCGGAGTTTTTCGATGGCAGAGGCTATATTCAGGATGAATTAGCAAGACTTAATCATTTTTTCCGCGACTATCGCGCGAATAAGATTAAGTCCATCGATCCCGGTTTGTTCGATCAACTCTATCGTCTGCAGGGATTACTTGGTACGAACAAGCCTGTCCAGCTTATTTCCGGTTATCGCTCTGTTGATACCAATAATGAGCTTCGCGCGCGCAGCCGGGGAGTAGCGAAACACAGCTACCACACCAAAGGCCAGGCCATGGATTTCCATATTGAAGGCGTTTCGTTAAGCAATGTTCGCAAAGCCGCGTTATCTATGCGTACAGGTGGTGTAGGATACTACCCACGTAGCAACTTTGTGCATATTGATACCGGGCCGGTACGGCACTGGTAACGAAAGGAGCCTCATGAACTATCGTATTATTCCGGTTACCGCGTTCGCGCAGAACTGTTCTTTAATCTGGTGCGAACAAACCAGGCTGGCGGCGCTGGTGGATCCCGGCGGTGATGCTGAGCGAATTAAACAGGAAGTTACCGCGGCAGGCGTCAGCCTGATGCAAATTCTGCTGACGCATGGCCATCTCGATCACGTTGGTGCGGCGGCGGAGCTGGCGCAACATTATGGCGTGCCGATTATCGGGCCGGAAAAAGAAGATGAGTTCTGGCTGGAAGGATTACCGGCGCAGAGCCGGATGTTTGGTCTGGAAGATTGCCAGCCGCTGCAGCCGGATCGCTGGTTGAACGAAGGCGATGTAGTCAGCGTGGGGAACGTCTCTCTGCAGGTGTTGCACTGTCCCGGTCATACTCCAGGGCACGTGGTCTTCTTCGATGCCGCTTCCCGACTGCTGATTTCTGGCGATGTCATATTCAAAGGTGGGGTGGGGCGTAGCGATTTCCCTCGTGGCGACCATAGCCAGCTGATCGATGCGATTAAACGCAAACTCTTGCCGTTGGGCGATGACGTATCGTTTATTCCTGGCCATGGCCCTACGTCGACGCTTGGGTATGAGCGTCTGCATAACCCATTCCTGCAGGATGAGATGCCTGTCTGGTAAATTTGCCGGAAGAAAATAGATGAAAAGGCCGCGAATGCGGCCTTTTGCTTTTGCTACAGAGCGGGCTTACAGTACGGCAACAATCGCTTCGCATAGCGGCGCCATATTGTCTGGCGTCATGCCCGCGACGTTAATACGCCCGGATGCCACGGCGTAAATCGCAAACTCTTCGCGTAACCGCAGGACCTGCTCTTTGGTCAGGCCGCTAAACGAGAACATCCCGTTTTGCTGAATGATGAAAGAGAAATCGCGGCTGGCGCCTTTTTCCTGCAGGGTATTAACGAACAGCAGACGCATGCGCTGGATGCGTTGGCGCATGTCGGTTAACTCTTGTTCCCAGATGGCGCGCAGTGCGTCATTGCTGAGAATGGTCGCCACTACCGAGGCGCCGTGAGCCGGCGGGTTAGAGTAGTTTGCGCGGATAACGGACTTCATCTGGCTGAAGGCGCGGTCTACCGTTTCCTGGTCAGCGGCAACCAGCGTGCAGGCGCCTACGCGTTCGTTATACAGGCCGAAGTTTTTCGAGTAGGAGCTGGCTACCAGCAGCTCTTTATGCAGCGCGGCGAAAGCGCGCAGGCCTTCAGCGTCCTCTTCCAGGCCACGGGCAAAGCCCTGGTAGGCAAAGTCAAACAGCGGCAGCCAGCCTTTCTCTACGGAGAGCTGCGCCAGCTGTTGCCACTGTTCCAGCGTTGGATCGATACCGGTTGGGTTGTGGCAGCAGCCGTGGAACAGAACCACGTCACCGGCCTGCGCTTCGTTCAGGCTGGCCAGCAGTCCATCGAAGTCGAGTTTGTGGTTTGCGGCATCGTAGTAGGTATATTCGCGAACGTCGAGTCCGGCTGAATTGAACACGCTTTTATGGTTCGGCCAGCTTGGGTTGCTCACCCAAATACGTTTAACGTCGGTATTCTTCGCCAGAAAATCAGCGGCGACGCGCAGGCCGCCTGTACCACCGGGAGTCTGGGCGGTACGAGCGCGTTTATCATTGATAATTGCGCTGCCTTTCCCAAACAGCAGCTCCTGGGTGCAGCGACCAAACTCTGGAATACCATCAATACCCAGGTAATTTTTGGTGGTTTCATTTTCCAGCAGATACTGTTCTGCTTTCTTCACGCTAGTCAGGACCGGTGTTTTACCCGTTTCATCTTTATAAACACCAATTCCAAGATTAATTTTTGTTGGGCGGTCATCGGCACGAAACAGATCGGCCAGGCCCAGAATTGGGTCGGCAGGGGCGGCGGTAATGTTCTCAAACATGACGAGGTTCCATTGTGATTACTGAAGGGAAATCCGCTATCAGGTTAACGGGAGTTATGTTAATTGCCAACCGTTTGCGACAAAAAGCGAGAAGGTTTTTAAAAGTTACGATCTTCCTCTCAGGAACGCAGAAAAGCAGGACCGAAGTCCTGCTTTTTAGGCATATCACGAAGGGGTGTACTGCAAATTAGAACTGGTAAACGATACCAACCGCTGCCTGATCATCGGTCGCGACTTTCGCAGCACGGGTGTAGTCGTTGTCGTCCAGCTGGTTGAATTTATACGCAGCGTAGACGTTCATGTTTTTGTTGAAGTAGTACCAGGTACCCACTTCGACGTATTTAACCAGGTCAGCATCGCCGCCGGAGAAGCCAGCACGGGAGCGCAGGTCTTTACCTTTAGTCTGTACGTAGCCGATGGACGGACGCAGGCCGAAGTCGAACTGATACTGAACAACGGCTTCAAAGTTCTGAGTTTTGTTAGCGAAATAGTTGCCTTCGTTTTCCGGAGTCATGTTGTAGGTCTGAGAGTACATGACTGCAGCGTAGATGTTGTTCGCATCATACTTAGCGGAGGTTGCCCATGCTTCAGCTTTTTCGCCCTGACGGTCTGCTTTCTGGTCGCCGCTGCGGCTGGAGTTAGCATAACCAGCGGACAGCGCTACACCGTTATCAAACGCGTAGGTAGCCGCGGTGCTGAAGCCGTCGCCGTTTTGTTTCTTCACAGCGCGTTCTTTGTTTTTACCCTGGTACTGCAGCGCAAAGCTCAGGCCATCAACCAGACCGAAGAAATCAGAGTTACGGTAGGTCGCAACGCCGTTGGTACGCGCGGTCATGAAGTTGTCGGTGTTGGTCCAGCCGTCGCCGCCCCATTCAACCAGCATATCGGTCGCCGCTTCAACGTCGTAGATGGCGCCGTAGTTACGACCGTAGTCGAATGAACCGTATTCACCGGCTTTTAAGCCAGCGAAAGCCAGACGGGTTTTCGTGGTCTGGGAGCCTTCAACGTTGGACGCATCCATGTTGTATTCCCACTGGCCGTAACCGGTCAGCTGATCGTTGATCTGGGTTTCGCCTTTCAGGCCGATACGGGCGTAGGTGGTGTCGTCGCTGCTGGTGTCACCGTTAGTGGTCCAGACGTGCTCGCCAACCATTTTTCCGTAAAAGTCGAGTTTATTGCCGTTTTTGTTATAGATTTCTGCAGCGTTAGCTGCACCGGCTACCAGCAGGGCAGGAATTACCGCTGCCAGAATTTTGCGCTTCATCATTATTTATTACCCTCATTTATATTTTTTTATGAACACTTGCCACTGCCGCCAATACGTTTCGTCAATAAAAATTTACGGAACTATTGATGATAGTTTGGTGTCTGGAGGCATCTTTCCATTCAGAACAACGTTTCGCTAGCCTGAAAATGCTACCAATATCGCATATGAGTAACAAAAGGAAATTCTATGTAACTAAATGTGTATTTTTGGGAACTTTGTGAACTCTATCAACATTCCGTCCCTGTTCGCTGACAAAATCAGCTCTCTTTATATATCTATATGAATTAATTATGATTAATTTAGATAACAGAGGGGTTGCGCATTTTACAGCTGCTTTTTGCTTTTTTTTTATTCAGATCTTGTCGTTGCAAGATGTGCGGTGGTTGGTTAAATAGTGAGCAATATAATCAGCAGGTTTGACGATTTTTGGACATTAAGTGCGGTTTGTAACTTCAGGTATGAGCGAAATAGTGCGTAACATATTTATGAATATCGCGGGTTGATGTTTAAATTTCCTGAAATTCATTAACGTAAATTGACATAAAAAAAGGCCGGCTTGCGCCGACCTTTGCGTGAGATAACAAAAAAATCAGAATGTGGCGTTACGTGGAGTGCGCGGGAACGGAATCACGTCACGAACGTTCTGTACGCCGGTCACGTAGGCAATCAGACGCTCGAAGCCCAGACCAAAACCGGAGTGCGGCACGGTGCCGTAACGGCGCAGGTCGCGGTACCACCAGTAGTCTTCTTTATTAAGACCCATTTCCGCCATGCGCGCGTCAAGTACGTCCAGGCGTTCTTCACGCTGGGAGCCGCCAATAATTTCACCGATACCCGGCGCCAGAACGTCCATTGCGGCGACGGTCTTCCCGTCTTCGTTAAGGCGCATATAGAACGCCTTGATCTCTTTCGGGTAGTTTTTTACGACTACCGGCGCTTTAAAATGCTCTTCCGCCAGATAGCGTTCGTGCTCGGAGGAGAGATCCACGCCCCAGTACACCGGGTTTTCGAACTGCTTACCGCAATTTTCCAGAATGGTGACCGCGTCAGTGTAATCCACCTGAGCGAAATCCGCGGAAACGAAACGTTGCAGACGATCGATCGCATCTTTATCAACGCGTTCGGCAAAGAACTGCATGTCATCTGCCCGCTCTTCCAGAACGGCTTTGAAAACGTACTTCAGCATCGCTTCCGCCAGACCTGCCACATCGTTCAGATTAGCAAAGGCGACTTCCGGCTCCAGCATCCAGAACTCTGCCAGGTGGCGGGTGGTGTTGGAGTTTTCCGCACGGAAGGTTGGGCCGAAGGTGTAGATTTTGGATAGCGCGCAGGCGTAGGTTTCGCCGTTCAGCTGGCCAGAAACGGTCAGGAATGACTCTTTACCAAAGAAGTCCTTATCGAAATCGACTTTGCCCTGATCGTTGCGCGGCAGGTTTTCCAGATCCAACGTGGAAACGCGGAACATCTCGCCCGCGCCTTCGGTATCGGAAGCGGTAATCAGCGGGGTAGAAACCCAGAAGAAACCCTGTTCGTCAAAGAAGCGGTGCAGCGCCTGCGCCAGGGTATGGCGAACGCGCGCCACGGCGCCAATCAGGTTGGTGCGCGGGCGCAGGTGGGCAACTTCACGCAGGTATTCAATGCTATGGCGTTTAGCCGCCATCGGATAAGTTTCCGGATCGTCTACCCAGCCGCTTACTTCAACATGACTGGCCTGAATCTCAAAGCTCTGGCCCTGACCCTGGGATTCCACGACTTTACCGGTCACGATGACTGAACAGCCGGTGGTCAGGCGCAGCACTTCCTGATTGTAATTGGGAAGAGAATTACTAATAACGGCCTGTACAGGATCAAAGCAGGAACCGTCATAGACGGCGAGGAAAGAAAAGCCAGCTTTAGAATCTCGGCGGGTACGCACCCATCCGCGCACGGTGACTTCGCTGTCAACGGCAACGCGGCCCTGGAGTACGTCGGCTACAGGCACAACGCTCATAATAGTCTCTCTTGTTAGTCCAATAGAAAAATCTGTATACCCCTTCGACAGGGGGATATCTATGTTACCTGTCATCTTCCATCAGACAAGTAGATTTCGCGCAAGAAAGGGGTGTTTTAGGAAATAAATAAGGAGATTGTCTCCTTTACGACGGGAGAGCCTGATATTAAGAGAGTTTTGAGCATTGCCTTTATCCCGCGCAGGGCATTTCGCAATGAAAACAGGGCGGTGAATATGAAACACTTTTCTGAACGGAAAGGGGGATGATAATAAAAATGCGTCCGGTTTTACGGACGCATTTTTTCGCATAGTGTTAGCTGGCTTTTTTGACCGGCGGCAGATCGAAGGCTTTACGCAGGGCGCGCACGAAGGCTTTATCGTGGCAAATCGTTTTACCCGGGCTATCGGAAAGTTTCGCTACCGGCTTGCCGTTGCACTCCACCAGCTTAATAACAATATTCAGCGGCTTAACCTGGGGAATATCGCAGGTTAAACGTGTGCCGATACCGAAGCTCAGATTGACCCGTGAGGAGAAGTGGCGATAAAGATCGACCGCTTTCGCCAGGTCGAGATTATCAGAAAATACCAGCACTTTGCTCAGCGGATCGATGCCCAGCTTCTTGTAATGGGCAATAGCCTTCTCGCCCCATTCTACCGGGTCGCCGGAGTCGTGGCGCAGCCCCTGATAGCGGGTTGCAAATTCCGGCCCGAAATCGCGCAGGAAAGCGTCCATCGTGATGCAGTCAGTCAGTGCGATACCTAACCGATCGGGATACTCTTCCAGCCAGGCCGCGAGGGCCGCGCGCTGGCTGCTGGCCAGGTTCGGGCTGATCTGCTGGTGCGCCTGGAACCATTCGTGCGCCTGGGTTCCCATTGGCGTCAGGTTAAGCCGACGCGCCAGATCGTAGTTGCTGGTGCCGGTGAACCACGGCTCCTGCTGCAGACGCTGAACAATGGCCTGCTGCACCTCGCGTGAGAAGCGGCGGCGAGTACCGAAATCCATCAGGCGGAAGCCGGACATATCGACATCAGCGGTGAGACGGTTAAAGTCGGACAGCTTATGTTCAAGGGTATTCAGCGCTGTCGTCACGGTGATTTCCGGCGAGCGGTAGTGGTGCACCAGCTCGCTTATCACCGCCAGCAGCGGAACCTCCCACATGATGACTTCAAGCCATGGCCCGGACAGGCGAATATTCAGCTTACCGTTGTCATTAGTGACGGTAACCTGGCGCGGATCGTAGCGGAAGCCGCGTAGCCAGTCGAGATAATCTGGCGCAAAGAAGGGCAGGCTCGACAACCAGTGATATTCATCGTCCTGCAGCCTCAGGTCGCGCATCGTCTCAACCTGCTCGCGAATCGCATCGGCGTAGATGCCGAGCAGATCGTCCCCGCGGCAGCGGAACTCCGCCGCAACCTGTACATCATTGTAGCGGTGGAAGACAGCCTGCTGCATATGCAGCTTGTAGGCATCCGTATCAAGCAGCGAATGCAGTACAGGAGAAGTGAATTGGGTCATGGTGCGCAGTAGCATCCTCTCACTGGAGCGTTTCCATCAAAACCAAAGCGGTAAAAGGAGGCGGAGTATACCTGTAATACCCGACTCTGTCCCGCGGCGACGGCTGATGGCGACGCTAACGGTCATTTGCGAGGCCTAGTTTAATATATTGAACACGCATCACACCACAAGCTTTGCGCCTGGTCGAGCGCATTTCGTGCCTCTGGTGTTATCAGAATGTAGCAATTTTCATGTTTAGCATTGAAAAGATGAAGATTCTGCATAGCGAGATTTGCGCAACAGGAATAGACTGAGTCGACACTTTACAGGACATGCTAAAGGTTTTTTATGACACAACAGCCCCAAGCCAAATACCGCCACGACTATCGTGCGCCGGAGTATCTGATTAGCGATATCGATTTGACCTTTGACCTGGATGCCGCGAAAACCGTTGTTACGGCTGAGAGCAAGGTCTCCCGCCACGCGGCTGCGTCTGATGTGCCATTGCGTCTGGATGGCGAAGACCTGACGTTGGTTTCTCTGCTGGTTAATGGTCAGCCGTGGAGCGACTATAAGGAAGAAAATAACCAGCTGGCGATCGGCGGATTGCCGGAACATTTCACCCTTACTATCGTCAATGAAATCAGCCCGGCGGCCAATACCGCGCTGGAAGGGCTGTATCAGTCCGGCGAAGCGCTGTGTACCCAATGCGAAGCGGAAGGTTTTCGCCATATTACCTGGTACCTTGACCGTCCGGACGTGCTGGCGCGCTTCACTACCAAAATTATCGCCGACAAGGCCAAATACCCGTTCCTGCTCTCCAACGGTAACCGCGTAGCCCAGGGGGAGCTGGAGAATGGTCGCCACTGGGTTCAGTGGCAGGATCCGTTCCCCAAACCGTGCTACCTGTTTGCGCTGGTGGCCGGTGATTTCGACGTCCTGCGCGATACTTTCAAAACTCGTTCGGGACGTGAGGTTGCGCTGGAGCTGTATGTAGACCGCGGCAACCTCGATCGCGCTCCATGGGCGATGACTTCGCTGCAAAACTCAATGAAATGGGACGAAACCCGCTTTGGCCTCGAGTACGATCTTGATATCTATATGATTGTCGCCGTTGACTTCTTCAACATGGGCGCCATGGAGAACAAAGGGCTTAACGTCTTTAACTCTAAATACGTGCTGGCGCGCACCGATACCGCGACCGATAAAGACTATCTGGATATCGAGCGCGTCATTGGCCACGAATATTTCCATAACTGGACCGGTAACCGCGTAACCTGTCGCGACTGGTTCCAGCTCAGCCTGAAAGAAGGCCTGACCGTTTTCCGCGATCAGGAGTTCAGTTCCGATCTCGGCTCACGTGCGGTCAACCGCATTAATAACGTGCGTACTATGCGCGGTCTGCAGTTCGCTGAAGATGCCAGCCCGATGGCGCATCCGATTCGGCCGGATAAGGTTATCGAGATGAACAACTTCTACACCCTGACGGTGTATGAGAAGGGCGCTGAGGTGATCCGCATGCTGCATACGCTGCTGGGCGAAGAGAATTTCCAGAAAGGAATGCAGCTGTACTTTGAACGCCATGACGGCAGCGCCGCGACCTGCGATGATTTTGTCCAGGCGATGGAAGACGCTTCGAACGTTGATCTATCCCACTTCCGCCGCTGGTATAGTCAGTCCGGGACGCCGATCGTTACCGTCCATGATGACTACAATCCAGAAACGGAGCAGTACACGCTGACCATCAGCCAGCGCACGCCGCCGACCGCTGAGCAGGCTGAGAAGCTGCCGTTGCATATTCCGTTCGATATCGAACTCTACGACAACGAAGGCAAAGTCATCCCGCTGCAGAAGGGCGGTCACCCGGTGCATCATGTGCTGAACATGACCCAGGCGGAGCAGACTTTTGTTTTCGATAATGTCTACTTCCAGCCGGTACCGGCGCTGCTATGCGAGTTCTCTGCCCCGGTGAAGCTGGAGTACAAATGGAGCGATCAGCAGCTGACTTTCCTGATGCGCCACGCGCGTAATGATTTTTCCCGCTGGGACGCGGCGCAGAGCCTGCTGGCAACCTATATCAAACTCAACGTTAACCGCCACCAGCAGGGGCAACCGCTGTCGCTGCCGATCCACGTAGCCGATGCTTTCCGCGCCATCCTGCTGGATGAGAAGATCGATCCGGCGCTGGCGGCGGAGATCCTGACGCTGCCTTCGGCGAATGAAATTGCTGAGCTGTTTGCGATTATCGATCCGCTAGCTATCGCCGCGGTGCGTGAAGCGCTGACCCGTACGCTGGCGAAAGAGCTGGCAGACGAGTTCCTGGTGATTTACAACGCCAACAAGCTTGACAGCTACCGCGTTGAGCATGCCGATATCGGCAAGCGTTCTCTGCGTAACACCTGCCTGCGCTATCTGGCGTTTGGCGACGCGGAGCTGGCGGATAAACTGGTTAGCGCGCAGTATCACCATGCGGACAACATGACCGACGCGCTGGCGGCGCTGGCGGCGGCAGTCGCTGCCCAGCTGCCGTGCCGTGATGCATTGATGCAGGAGTATGATGATAAATGGCATCAGGACGGCCTGGTGATGGATAAATGGTTTATCCTGCAGTCAACTAGCCCGGCCGATAACGTCCTGCAGACGGTTCGCGGCCTGCTGAATCATCGTTCGTTCAGCATGAGTAACCCGAACCGCGTCCGTTCTCTAATCGGCGCTTTTGCCGGCAGCAACCCGGCGGCGTTCCATGCCGAAGACGGCAGCGGCTATCAGTTCCTGGTGGAAATGCTCACTGAACTGAACAGCCGTAATCCACAGGTTGCGTCGCGTCTGATTGAACCGCTGATTCGTCTGAAACGCTATGATAACAAGCGTCAGGCGCTGATGCGCGGGGCGCTTGAGCAGCTGAAAGGTCTGGAGAATCTTTCCGGGGATCTGTTCGAGAAAATCAGTAAAGCGCTGGCATAACGCCCGCACGAGTCCAAACCTGTCGCCCCGCTCGCGCTGCGCGAGCGGGGGAACGTCGCAGTCGTTAACCGTGGCTCACTAAGCGTGGCGAGGATTCATTCTTGCCGCGCTGCATCACCCGATGCAGCACTTCCGCTTCCAGTTCGGCCAGCTTCGCCGAGCCGGTGCGCCGCGGACGGGGGATGTCCACCAGCAGATCCAGACCTATTTTTCCCTCTTCTATCAGCAATACGCGATCGGCCATCGCCACCGCCTCGCTGACGTCGTGGGTGACCAGCAGGACGGTAAAGCCATGATCCTGCCACAGAGAAACGATCAGATCCTGCATTTCCAGACGAGTCAGCGCGTCGAGTGCGCCGAGCGGCTCATCAAGCAGCAATAATCCAGGACGATGAATTAACGCACGCGCCAGCGCTACGCGCTGCTTTTGCCCGCCGGAAAGCGCTGCAGGCCATTCACCGGCGCGGTCTTCAAGGCCAACGCTCGCCAGGGCCTTAAGCGCCGCCTCACGCCACTGGCCTTTCAGCCCCAGTCCGACGTTGTCGATCACCGTTTTCCACGGCAGCAGGCGGGAATCCTGGAACATCATCCGGGTATCGTCCTGGATTTGCGCCAGCGGCGTCGAGCCCGCCAGCAGCTGGCCGCCGTTGGGCTTTTCCAGCCCTGCCAGCAGCCGCAGCAGCGTACTTTTACCGCCGCCGCTGCGACCGACCACCGCGACGAATTGCCCGGTGGGGATATGCAGATCGAGTTCATTCAGAATCGTCTTGCTGCCGTAACGCTTGCTTACGCCGTTTAACAGCAGCGGAATTCCGGGATTAAGACGCGCGGTTGTCATGCGCTGGCCTCCTGAAGGTGATAAGCCGGATTCCAGCGCAGCCAGACGCGTTCAAGGAGCTGTGCGCTGAAGTCGGCCAGTTTGCCGAGAATAGCGTAAAGAATAATGGCGACGACTACGACATCGGTCTGCAGAAATTCGCGAGCGTTCATTGCCAGATAGCCAATACCGGCGTTAGCAGAAATGGTTTCCGCAACAATCAGCGTTAACCACATCAGGCCGAGCGCAAAGCGGATACCGACCATAATTGAGGGCAGGGCGCCGGGCAGGATCACGTGACGGAACAGCGCAAAGCCCGATAAGCCATAGCTGCGAGCCATCTCTACCAGCCCTCGGTCAATGTTGCGGATGCCGTGCCAGGTGTTGATATAAATCGGGAACATCGTCCCCAGCGCCACGAGGAAAATTTTGGCGCTTTCATCAATGCCAAACCATAAAATGACCAGTGGAATCAGGGCGAGGTGCGGCACGTTACGTAGCATCTGAATAGAGGTATCCAGCAGGCGTTCTCCCCAGCGCGAGAGGCCGCTGATAAGCCCGAGAACCAAACCAATGGAGCCACCGATACTGAAACCAATAAGTGCCCGCCACGAGCTAATGGCCAGATGCTGCCATAGTTCGCCGCTGGCGGAGAGCGTCCAGAAGGCTTTGAGCACGCCTTCCGGCGACGGTAAAATCCGGGTGGAAAGCCAGCCGATGGAGGAGGCGAATTGCCAAATAATCACGCTGCCCACCGGTAAAAGCCAGGGAGCTATGCGGATGAGAAATTTTTGCGAAAGCGTCGCCATGGAGTATTCCTTATTCGCTAGCGTATTGCCCTGTTCAGGGCAATACGCTGGTCGTTAAACATGCTCAACCCGCTGTAAGGTTTTCAGCGCCGGCGCGCGGCTGCTGGGGCGATGCAGCGCCTGCCAGAAAGTTTCCAGCGCCAGGTCGAGGCGACCCTGCAGATTCGGCGTAAACTGCGGTTTATGTTGATAATCCGTGACCTGGCTATCGTCAGCAAAAACGCCGTGGAGGATCTCCTGAGCTTTCAGCGCATTGAGTACCGGTTTTAAGGCGTAATCCACCGCCAGCATATGCGCGATGGTCCCGCCGGTAGCCAGCGGCAGAACGATTTTGCCTTCCAGCGCGCGTTCCGGCAGCAGATCAAGCAGCGTCTTGAGTGCGCCTGAAAAAGAAGCCTTATAGACCGGCGTGGCAATAATCAGCCCGTCCGCGCCGGCAAGCTGTTCATTAAGCGCGTGAAGAGCGGGGTTATCGAAGCGAGCATAGAGCAGGTCTTCCGGGGCAAAATTCTGCAGGTGCCAGTGGCAAACCTCGATATCCGCCGCGGAGAGGGTCTCTCTGGCGTATTCCAGGAGCGCGCTGGAGCGGGAAGGGTAACGCGGGCTACCCGCAAGTGTTATGACTCGCATATTCTCTCCTTATAACCAAATATTTTCATTTATCTATAATTGATAACATTTAGCCGCAGTGTGACAGAGCGCTTATCTTTCCCTAAATGATTTATCCGGCGTTGGATTGTCAGAAAGCGCATAACGGAGGGGGAAAAGTAAACGTTTGCGTCGGAGATAAGATTTTTTGTCGTAGGTCAATTCCCTTTCCGGGGTGGATCGCACATAATACGCCCCCGGTTTGCACACCGGGAATCCAGGAGAGTTCATGTACTACCCCTTCGTTCGTAAAGCCCTTTTTCAGCTCGATCCTGAGCGCGCTCATGAAGTCACTTTTCAACAATTACGCCGTGTTTCGGGTACCCCGCTGGAAATGTTGGTTCGCCAGAAGGTGCCGGCTAAGCCGGTGACCTGCATGGGACTCACATTCAAGAACCCGCTGGGCCTGGCCGCCGGGCTGGACAAAAACGGCGAATGCATCGATGCCCTTGGCGCAATGGGCTTTGGTTCCATTGAAATTGGTACCGTAACGCCTCGTCCGCAGCCGGGCAACGATAAGCCAAGGATCTTCCGCCTGGTTGATGCCGAAGGTTTGATCAACCGCATGGGCTTTAATAACCATGGCGTGGATAACCTGGTAGAGAACGTAAAAAAAGCGCATTTTGACGGCATTCTGGGGATTAATATCGGTAAGAATAAAGATACCCCGGTAGAGCAAGGCAAAGATGATTACCTGATTTGTATGGAAAAAATCTACGCTTACGCCGGATATATCGCCATTAATATCTCCTCGCCGAATACCCCGGGCTTGCGTACGTTACAATACGGAGAAGCTCTCGACGATCTGCTCTCTGGTATTAAAAATAAGCAGCGTGAACTCCAGGAAAAACATCAAAAATATGTTCCGCTGGCAGTAAAGATCGCTCCGGATCTTTCCGTCGAGGAATTGATCCAGGTTGCGGACAGTTTAGTCCGACATAATATCGATGGGGTCATTGCCACCAATACCACTTTGGATCGTTCACTGGTGCAGGGAATGAAACATTGCGATGAAACCGGTGGGCTTAGCGGGCGTCCGCTGCAGCTGAAAAGTACCGAAATCATCCGTATGCTATCTGAGGAATTAAATGGCCGTCTGCCAATTATCGGCGTCGGCGGTATTGACTCAGTGATTGCCGCTCGTGAAAAGATAGCCGCCGGTGCGACTCTGGTGCAGATTTATTCCGGATTTATTTTTAAAGGTCCGCCGCTGATTAAAGAAATTGTTACCCATATCTAATCTTTTCCCCTTCTGATACTCCACCAGGGCTTTATTTATAGCCCTGGTTGTTTTATATTCCTTCATTGTTGCTTATTTAGACATTTTAGTCTTTTCTTAATTTTTGAAATATTCTGTAGCAGTTTTGCTGTTTATTGCAGATGGATGTGAAAGAGGACGGGGGTAGAAATGCGGATTAAACCTGACGATAACTGGCGCTGGTATTACGATGAAGAGCATGACCGCATGATGCTCGATCTGGCTAATGGTATGTTATTCCGATCCCGTTTTCCCCGCCGGATGCTGACGCCAGATGCCTTCGCCCCTTCCGGATTTTGCGTTGATGACGCCGCACTCTATTTTTCATTTGAAGAAAAATGCCGCGACCTTGAATTATCCAAAGAACAGCGCGCTGAATTAGTGCTCAATGCGCTGGTCGCCATTCGTTTCCTTAAGCCGCAGATGCCGAAAAGCTGGCATTTCACTACTCATCAACAGAGTTGGCAGCCCGGTACCGGTGATGCCGCTAGCGCATGGCTGAGCGATACCGGTCAGCAGGTTAATCTGTTGGTGGTTGAGCCCGGCGAAAACGCCGCGCTGTGCCTGCTAGCGCAGCCGGGACTGACGCTTGCCGGGCGAGTGATGCAGTTGGGAGACGTGATTAAAATTATGAACGACCGACTGCAGCCAGCGACCGCCGTCGCCAGCTACAGCCTGGGCCAGGCGGTTTAAGGCGCCAGCCTTACCGCGGTTTTCGGTACGCAACTGCAGCACAAAATGGTGCCATCGGCGGCGACCGCATTTTTCTTCAGCGCGCTGACTTCCCCTTCTTCCAGACGGATGCGACAGCTGCCGCAAATCCCTGCCCGGCAGGAGTAAGGAATGCGAATTCCCTGCTGTTCCAGCTGCTCCAGCAAGATCTGCTGATTATTACCGGTAAAGCTCAGTCCCTGCCACTCAATTTCCACCGTTGCGTTCTGCTGAGTCTCAGGCGCCAGCGAATTGTCGCTTTCCCCGGCGCCGTAGGCCTTCGCCGGGCCGCGGGCCAGCACTTCTAACTCATCGCCGACGCGGATCGTGCCGCTATTTCGCGCGAGCAAATTCTGGCCAAAATCAACATCGCCATTATCCAGCGCCGTGCGGAATCCCTGTAGGGTGGTTAATGGCTCACCGCCAGGGTGCTTTTGCCCACGTTCCGCGCTGACGGTTGTCAACACGCAGCGGCTGCAGGGTTTCGCGACATCAAAAACGACCTCGCCAATACGCACCACTTTCCAGGTATCTTCCTCCCAGGCGGCCGCGCCGGTCACCAGCAGATTCGGGCGAAATTGTTCTATGCTTACGCTGGCCGGACAGCGATTTTGCAGGTCCCGCAGCGAGGCCTCATTGGCCAGCAGATAGGGAAAGCCGTCGGCAAAGGAGAGGGGGACGGCATCGTGACGTTTTACCCGACGGCTAAGCTCTGGCCCCAGCCAGCGCAGCTGAACGCTGCGGTTGAAAAAACCGCTTAGCCACTGGTTCACCCCGGCCGGGGCAATCAGGGCTGTAAAATGGTTGCCCCAGACTTCGGTCGGCTCCTGCTGCACGGAGAAATCGCTGAAGCGCACGATCGCGCTACTGCCGTCCGGAGCGGTCAGATGCAGACCATCATGGAGCGGCGCGGGAGTAAACTTGACCATTTGCGGGAACTGACGAGCGGTGATAAAGGTGCCATCGGTTTCCGTCACCATAAATATACGATCGAAGGCCAGCCCGCTGATGTCTGCATAAGCGTGGCTCAGGCCAATTCCCCGCATCGATTTGACGGGATGAATAAAAAGTCGCGAAAGGGTTACCATACGCTGCCCCTGGCTTTAAAAATAAGCCTTTAACTTTATGACATGGGGCGCATATTGGCTATAATGCGCACCAATTTTCTTTTAGTAAAAGTGACGATATGAATTCTCTGTTTGCCAGTACGGCTCGTGGGCTGGAAGAGCTGTTAAAAACTGAACTGGAAGGGCTGGGCGCGGTGGACTGCCAGTTGGTCCAGGGCGGGGTCCATTTTCAGGGAGATACGCGGCTGCTGTATCAAAGCCTGATGTGGAGCCGACTGGCTTCGCGGATTATGCTGCCGCTGGGGCAGTGCAGCGTATACAGCGACCTGGATCTGTATCTTGGCGTGCAGGCCATTCCATGGACGGAGATTTTCAGCCAGGATGCCACTTTTGCCGTGCATTTTAGCGGGCTGAACGAAGAGATCCGCAACAGCCAGTATGGGGCGCTGAAGGTTAAAGATGCCATCGTCGACAGCTTTACGCGTAAGAATTTGCCGCGTCCCAACGTCGATCGCGAAAACCCCGATCTGCGCATTAACGTCTGGCTGAATAAAGAGACCGCGCATATCTCTCTGGATCTCAGCGGCGAGGGCCTGCACCTGCGCGGCTACCGCGACGGTACCGGTATGGCGCCAATCAAAGAAAACCTGGCCGCGGCGATAGTGATGCGTTCCGGCTGGGCTACCGGTACGCCGCTGCTCGATCCCATGTGCGGTTCCGGTACGCTGTTGATTGAAGCGGCGATGCTGGCGACCGATCGGGCGCCGGGTTTACACCGCGGCCATTGGGGTTTCGGCGGCTGGGCGCAGCATGATGATGCTATCTGGAAAGAGGTGAAGTCCGAAGCGCAAACCCGCGCCCGTCAGGGGCTGGCGGCGTATGAGTCGCGCTTTTACGGTTCCGACGTTGACGCCCGGGTTATCGAACGCGCGCAGCGTAACGCCCGCCGTGCCGGTATTGGCGAGCTGGTTACCTTCGAAGTGAAAGATGTTGCCCAGCTGAGCAACCCGTTGCCGAAGGGCCCTTACGGGACAGTGATTAGCAACCCTCCATACGGCGAGCGTCTGGAGAGCGAGCCGGCGCTGATTGCCCTGCATAGCCTGCTGGGGCGGATTATGAAAAACCAGTTTGGCGGCTGGAACCTGTCGCTGTTTAGCGCCTCGCCGGATCTGCTGAGCTGCCTGCAGCTGCGCGCCGATAAGCAGTTCAAAGCGAAAAACGGCCCGCTCGACTGTGTACAGAAGAATTACCACCTTGCGGAAAACGAAGGCGGCAAAACCGCGATGCTGGCGGAAGATTTCGCCAACCGCCTGCGTAAAAACCTGAAAAAATATGAGAAGTGGGCGCGCCAGGAGGGTATTGAATGCTATCGCCTGTATGATGCCGACCTCCCGGAATACAACGTCGCTATTGACCGTTACGCCGATTGGGTTGTGGTGCAGGAGTATGCGCCGCCGAAAACCGTTGACGCGCATAAAGCCCGTCAGCGTCTGTTCGATATTATTGCTGCCACCATTGCCGTGCTTGGGATTGCGCCGAATAAGCTGGTGTTGAAAACCCGCGAGCGGCAGAAAGGTAAAAATCAGTACCAGAAAATGGGCGAAAAAGGTGAATTCATTGAGGTGCAGGAGTATAACGCGCGTCTGTGGGTTAATCTGACCGACTATCTGGATACCGGGCTGTTCCTCGACCACCGTATCGCTCGCCGCATGCTGGGGCAGATGAGTAAAGGTAAAGACTTCCTCAATCTGTTCTCCTATACCGGCAGCGCCAGCGTTCACGCCGGCCTTGGCGGCGCGCGATCCACGACCACGGTTGATATGTCGCGTACCTACCTCGAATGGGCTGAGCGTAACCTGCGCCTCAATGGTTTAACCGGTCGCGCGCATCGCCTGATGCAGGCCGATGTGCTGGGCTGGCTGCGGGAGACGACCGAACAGTTCGACCTGATCTTTATCGATCCGCCCACCTTCTCCAACTCGAAGCGTATGGATGACGCCTTTGACGTTCAGCGCGACCATTTGCGCCTGATGACCGATTTAAAACGTCTGCTGCGTAAAGGCGGCACGATTATGTTCTCAAACAACAAACGCGGTTTCCGTATGGATCATGACGGGCTGGCGCAGCTGGGCCTGAAGGCGCAGGAGATTACGCAAAAAACGCTGTCTCAGGACTTTGCCCGCAACCGTCAGATTCACAACTGCTGGCTGATTACCGCAGCCTGAAAGGAATAAAGAATGTCTTTAATTAGTATGCACGGCGCCTGGCTCTCTTTCAGCGATGCGCCGCTGCTGGATAATGCTGAACTGCATATCGAAGATAACGAACGTGTCTGCCTGGTGGGGCGCAACGGCGCGGGTAAATCGACCCTGATGAAGATCCTCAACCGAGAACAAGGTCTTGATGATGGGCGCATTATCTATGAGCTGGATCTGGTTGTGGCGCGTTTGCAGCAGGATCCGCCGCGTGACGTCACCGGAACCGTGTATGACTTTGTGGCGGAAGGGATTGCTGAGCAAGCAGCATACCTTAAGGGTTATCACGATGTTTCGCAGCTGGTGATGACCGATCCGAGCGACAAGAATCTCAATGAGCTGGCGCGTCTGCAGGAACAGCTGGACAATTTAGGGCTGTGGCAGCTCGACAGTCGTATTAATGAAGTGCTGGAACAGTTGAATCTGGATCCTAACGCCGAGCTATCATCGCTCTCCGGCGGCTGGCTGCGTAAAGCGGCCCTCGGTCGCGCGCTGGTCAGCGGGCCGCGGGTGCTGCTGCTCGATGAACCGACCAACCACCTCGATATTGAAACCATCGACTGGCTGGAAGGTTTCCTGAAGATGTTTAAAGGCACCATCATCTTTATTTCGCATGACCGTTCCTTCATTCGCAATATGGCGACGCGTATTGTCGATCTCGATCGCGGCAAGCTGGTGACCTATCCGGGTAACTACGATCAGTATCTGCTGGATAAAGAAGAAGCGCTGCGCGTGGAAGAGCTACAGAACGCGGAGTTCGATCGCAAGCTGGCGCAGGAAGAAGTGTGGATCCGACAGGGGATCAAAGCGCGCCGCACCCGTAACGAAGGGCGCGTGCGGGCGTTAAAGGCCATGCGTCGCGAACGCGGCGAGCGTCGTGAAGTGATGGGCAGCGCGAAGATGCAGGTGGAAGAGGCCGCGCGTTCGGGCAAGATTGTGTTCGAAATGGAGAACGTCAACTACCAGGTTGATGGCAAGGTGCTGGTTAAAGACTTCACCGCCCAAATCCAGCGCGGCGACAAAATTGCGCTGATTGGCCCGAACGGCTGCGGCAAAACTACGCTGCTGAAGCTGATGCTCGGTCAGCTGCAGGCGGATAGCGGACGTATTCATGTAGGCACCAAGCTGGAAGTGGCCTACTTCGACCAGCACCGCGCGGAACTTGATCCGGATAAAACGGTGATGGACAACCTCGCGGAAGGTAAACAGGAAGTGATGGTGAACGGCAAGCCGCGCCACGTCCTGGGCTATCTGCAGGATTTTATGTTCCATCCGAAACGCGCGATGACGCCGGTGCGTGCGCTATCGGGCGGCGAGCGCAACCGTCTGCTATTGGCGCGTCTGTTCCTTAAGCCCAGTAACCTGTTGATTCTCGACGAACCGACAAACGATCTGGATGTCGAAACCCTCGAACTGCTGGAAGAACTTGTCGACGGCTATCAGGGAACCGTGATGCTGGTTAGCCACGACCGTCAGTTTGTCGATAATACGGTAACAGAGTGTTGGATCTTTGAAGGCGCAGGGCAAATTGGCCAATACGTTGGCGGCTATCATGACGCCCGCGGTCAGCAAGCGCAGTACCTCGCGCGTAAGCAGCCGGTTTCCAAAAAGAGTGTTGAAGTTGCTCAACCGAAAGCAGAAAGTGTCAAACGTGCTGCCAGCAAACTAAGCTATAACCTGCAGCGCGAGCTGGAACAGCTGCCGCAGAAGCTGGAAGAACTGGAAGCCCAGCTGCAGAATTTGCAAGAGCAGGTTGCCGACCCTTCTTTCTTTGGTCAGTCGCATGACCATACGCAGCAGGTACTGGCGCAGCTGAGTGAAGCGGAGCAGGCGCTGGAAGCCGCCTTCGAACGCTGGGAATATCTTGAAGGGCTAAAAAACGGCGCATAAGCTGAGGAGTTTTCATGTGCGATCATCATCATGCTGCGCGGCATATTCTGTGCCGACAATGTGATCTGCTGGTGGCTTTGCCGCAGCTGGAGCATCGCCAGAAAGCTGCATGTCCGCGCTGCGGAACGACATTGACAACGTCATGGGACGCGCCACGGCAGCGTCCTACCGCGTATGCGCTGGTCGCGTTGTTCATGTTGCTGCTGGCCAATTTGTTTCCCTTCATCTATATGAAGGTCGGGGGGATTAGCAGCGAAATTGAATTGCTGGAAATCCCGAACGTCCTCTTCACCGAGGACTATGCCAGCCTCGGTACGTTCTTTTTGCTTTTCGTCCAGCTGGTGCCGGCTTTCTGTCTGGTCACTATACTCCTGCTGGTCAACCGGGTGCGCATGCCATCCGGGCTGAAAGCGTTTCTGGCGCGTATCCTGTTTCATCTTAAAACCTGGGGAATGGCGGAAATCTTTCTCGCCGGGGTACTGGTCAGCTTCGTTAAGCTGATGGCCTATGGCGATATTGGCGTTGGCCTGAGCTTTGTCCCGTGGTGTATGTTCTGCGTATTACAGCTGCGGACGTTCCAGTGCGTAGATCGCCGCTGGCTGTGGGATGATATTGCGCCAATGCCGGCTATCAAGCAGCCGCTGAAAGTTGGCGTGTCTGGACTGCGTCAGGGGCTGCGTTCATGCTCATGCTGTACAGCGGTGTTGCCGATTGATGAGGCCGTCTGTCCGCGCTGTCATACAAAGGGGACTGCCCGGCGTAAAAACAGCCTGCAGTGGACGCTGGCGCTGTTAATGACTTCGCTAATCCTTTATATGCCCGCCAATATTCTGCCGATCATGATTACCGATCTGCTTGGCGATAAAATGCCTTCCACCATTATGGCGGGGGTGATCCTGCTGTGGAGCGAAGGATCTTATCCAGTGGCGATGGTGATATTCATCGCCAGTATTATGGTGCCAACCTTAAAAATGATCGCCATTGGCTGGCTCTGCTGGAACGCCAGCGGCAGGGGAGATCGCGACTCAGAGCGCATGCATCTGATTTATGAAGTCGTCGAGTTTGTTGGCCGCTGGTCAATGATTGATGTGTTTGTCATCGCAGTCCTCTCCGCTCTGGTGCGCATAGGTGGGTTAATGAATATCTATCCGGCGATAGGGGCGGTGATGTTTGCGCTGGTGGTAGTGATGACAATGTTTTCGGCCATGACCTTTGACCCGCGTTTGTTGTGGGATCGTGAGCCAGATTCAAGCCATGAGGAAAGACTGCAGCATGGAAAATAAGAGCGGAGAAGCGAAGGTGCAAAAGGTGAAGAACTGGTCACCGGTGTGGATCTTCCCGATAGTGACGGCGCTAATTGGCGCCTGGATTCTTTTTTACCACTATAGCCACCAGGGGCCGGAAGTGACCCTGATCACAACCAACGCCGAAGGCATTGAAGGGGGAAAGACCCGCATTAAAAGCCGCAGCGTTGACGTCGGCGTGATTGAAAGCGCAACGCTGACGGACGACCTGACTCACGTGGAGGTTAAAGCCCGACTGAATTCTGGCATGGAAAAACTGCTTCATCAGGATTCGGTTTTTTGGGTGGTTAAGCCGCAGGTTGGTCGTGAAGGTATCAGCGGCCTCGGCACACTATTGTCCGGCGCCTATATCGAACTGCAGCCGGGGACTAAAGGCTCTGTCCCTGCGCAGTATCCACTGCTGGATTCACCGCCGCTGGCCTCACCCGATGCGAAAGGCATTCGTATTCTACTGGAAAGTAGCAAAGCGGGTCAGCTGTCACCCGGCGACCCGGTGCTTTTCCGCGGCTATCGTGTAGGTTCGGTGGAAACCAGCACCTTCGATGCGCAAAAACGCAATATCACCTATCAGCTGTTTATTAGCGCGCCTAACGATCGGCTGGTCACTAATAACGTGCGTTTCTGGAAGGATAGCGGTATTGCGGTGGATCTGACCGCGGCCGGCATGCGCGTTGAGATGGGATCGCTGTCGACGCTGTTTGGCGGCGGCGTCAGCTTTGATATCCCTGAAGGACTCCCGCTAGGGGAACCGGTGGCGAATAAAACCGAATATCATCTGTTTGACGATCAACGCAGCATTCAGGACTCGGTGTTCACTCAACACATTGACTACGTAATGTTCTTTAAAGATTCGATTCGCGGTCTGCAGCCCGGCGCGCCGGTTGAATTCCGCGGTATCCGTCTTGGGACCGTAGGCAAGGTACCGTTCTTTATTCCAGGCCTGAAGCAGAACATAAACGACGATTACCGTATCCCGGTAGAAGTGCGAATTGAGCCGGAACGTCTGATCAATCAGTTAGGCGCCGATCCTGACATTCGTAAGCATATCGATGATCTAATGAATCGCGGGCTGCGCGGTTCGCTTAAAACCGGCAATCTGGTGACCGGCGCGCTGTATATCGATCTCGACTTCTATCCGAAAGCTCCTGCGCGCGGCAAGATCCAGGAATTTGGCGGTTATCCGATTATTCCGACCGTAAGCGGTGGTCTGGCGCAGATCCAGCAGCGCCTGATGGATGCGCTGGATAAGATTAATAATCTGCCAATTAATCCACTGCTGGAGCAGGCAACCAGTACGCTGGCGCAAAGTGAAAAAACCATGCAGCACGTACAGGCGACGCTCGACAGTCTGAATAAGATCACCTCAAGTCAGTCTATGCAGCAGCTGCCGGGTGATATGCAGAGTACGCTACGTGAACTTAATCGTAGTATGCAGGGCTTCCAGCCTGGCTCCGCGGCTTACAATAAGATGGTTGCGGATATGCAGCGTCTTGACCAGGTGCTGCGCGAACTGCAGCCGGTACTGAAAACGCTTAATGATAAGAGCAATGCGCTGGTATTTGAGGCGAAGGATAAAAAAGATCCGCAGCCGAAGGGAGCGAAATAATGAAGAAATGGCTAATAGCGGCGGCGGTATGCGCGTTGACGGCATGCAGCAGCGGCGGTGAGAGTAAAACTTACTACCAGCTTCCCGTGGCTCAGGGCGGCGCGCAAAGCGCCGCACACCAGAGCAAAAATTTGCTTTGGGTCGAGCAGGTCAGTATTCCGGATTATCTTGCCGGTAACGGGGTGGTCTATCAGACCACCGATGTTCAGTATGTGATTGCAAATAACAATCTGTGGGCGAGTCCGCTCGATCAGCAGCTAAGAACGACGCTGGTGGCGAACCTTAGCAATCAGCTTCCCGGCTGGGTCGTGGCTTCTCAACCGCTGGGTAGCGAGCAGGATACCCTAAACGTATCCGTCAGCGGTTTTCACGGTCGTTACGATGGTCGGGTTATCGTTAGCGGTGAGTGGTTACTGAAGCATCAGGGACAGCTGATTAAGCGGCCATTCCATATCGAGCTCAAGCAACAAGAAGATGGCTACGATGCGATGGTGAAAACGCTAGCTCAGGCCTGGACTCAGGAAGCGGCGGCGATTGCCAGCGAGATTAACCGCTTGCCATAAGTAAAATTAATAAGAAAAAAAGCCGCGGCGAAAATGAAAATCGCAGCGGCTTTTTTATTTGCCTCATCAGATTGTTACTTGTGCTGGTTCACAGTTTTTGTACAAATGAAGTTTCATGTAGCTCACAAATATGACAATGGCGTGAATTTTGCGCATTGACGCTATCCCCGATTCGCGGTATTCGTTAACCGTGGTTGCGTATTTAGTGACCATTGTTTTCTTTTCCACCAGATCAAAGAATGAGGGAAACGAGGCATGAAGAGACAAAAACGAGATCGCCTGGAACGGGCACATCAGCGTGGGTACCAGGCCGGTATTACCGGAAGGTCGAAGGAAATGTGTCCTTACCAGACCTTAAACCAGAGGTCTTATTGGCTGGGAGGCTGGCGAGAGGCCATGGAGGACAGGGTACAAATTGCCTGACTGTCTCTTTAAAAAGAAGCCTCCGCTGCGCGGGGGCTTCGCCGTTTATAAGCGTGACTGCTTATATCAGAATGAGGAAGTGTCCTGGAACAGGCCCACTTTCAGATCGGTTGCGGTGTAGATCAGACGATCGTCAACCAGCACTTCACCATCCGCCAGGCCCATAATCAAACGACGATTTATCACGCGTTTGAAATGAATGCGGTAGGTTACTTTCTTCGCCGTTGGCAGTACCTGGCCGGTGAGCTTGACTTCACCTACGCCTAACGCACGACCTTTACCCTCGCCACCTAACCAGCCCAGGTAGAAGCCCACCAGCTGCCACATGGCATCCAGACCCAGACAGCCCGGCATTACCGGGTCACCAATGAAGTGGCAACCGAAGAACCACAGATCCGGGTTAATATCGAGTTCTGCCTCGACATAACCTTTGTCATAGTTACCACCGGTTTCGGTCATTTTGATGACGCGGTCCATCATCAGCATATTTGGCGCCGGCAGTTGAGGGCCTTTCGCGCCAAATAGTTCACCACGACCGGAGGCAAGAAGGTCTTCTTTTGTATAGGATTCGCGTTTATCTACCATGTTTTCAGTAAGCCTTATTTTGAGTTCGGGACGCAGGATAGCTAACACGTGTAAGCTGAACAAGTCCGATCAGTTCGAACCTGAACCGCCTAACCAGCGTAGCGGCCACGGAAAGCGATGACGACTCTCTTGCTGTGTCGCCTGCGCAATCCGCTCCTGTATGGTTTGCCGTAAAGTTTGTCCTTCGCCGTCCCAGAGTAACTGGGTCAGAATGGGCAGCGCTTCGGTTACGTCATCGACCGCCCAGATAAAGAACTGTTCATCCGCAACCGCCTGTTGCAGCTCCTGCGCCAGGCTCAGATGACGAACGTTGGCGGAAGGAATAATGACGCCTTGTTTACCGGTCAGCCCACGCTGCTGACAAATAGCAAAGAAGCCTTCAATTTTCTCATTGAGCCCGCCTACCGGCTGTACGCGACCAAACTGATCGACCGAGCCGGTAATGGCGATACTTTGATTAATCGGCACATTGGCCAGAGAGCTGATTAAGGCGCACAGTTCGGCCATGGATGCACTGTCGCCATCCACTTCACTGTACGACTGTTCGAAGGTCAAAGATGCGGTGAAGGGGAGCTGTTGTTCAAGCTCCAGCTCGGACATCAGGAATGCCTGCATAATCATCATGCCTTTCGCATGAATATTGCCACCCAGTTCCGCCTTGCGCTCAACATCAATAAATTCACCGTCGCCAATATGCACGACGCAGCTGATACGAGAAGGCTCGCCAAACGCGCGCGGATGGCCCGGAAACTCGATGACTGAGAGGGCGTTGATCTGCCCTACGCATTCGCCTTCCGTCTCGATCAGGATTTGCTCCTGCAGGATTTCATCCTGGATGCGTTCGGCAAGATAGCCTTCGCGCCACAGACGACGCTCAAGCATGGTTTGCATCTCTTCGGCGCTAATCTCGTCACCTTCACAGAAGGCGGTGGCTTCGCGAAGCTGGCGGGCGATCCACAGTATGCACAGGGGCAAGGTTTCCTGGTCACCGGTATAGCGAGCGCCTTCCTGAATCAACAGCGGCCAGGCGGTAGCGGACAGCCCCGGAAGTTCGAGCCGCTGGGCATTTTGCCAGACCCATTGACACCACTGCTTAAGCGTCTCTGCATCAGCGATTTGCAGGTTATCTTCATATTCGCTGTAGATAGCCTGAGCAGAAAGCTCGGGCTCCATCTCCTGAAAATCAGCAAGAGATTCCCGCTCGCCGACCAGGATCACTTTCAGGCTCAAAGGCATAGAGGGAATGCTCACCGGAAGAGGGCGAGACTCATCAAATGACAGCCAGTCAAAACGCTGGCGAGCCACCATATTTTTTAGCCGCATCCATAGCAGAGGCTGAGCCAGTAAGGCCCGCAAGGAGAGGATCAGTACGCCGCCATTAGCCCGATGGACAAGACCCGGTTGTAAAGCGATCTCGCCGTTAAACTGGCGCACGCAGCCAAATAGCTGCTCCGCTTCGACCCAATCTGCCGCTTCGACCGGCGCGACGCTTGCGAAATTATCTTCAGCGGTTTGCGCCGGCGAGAGCGAGATTTTTCCGCCATCAATCTGATAGCGTACTCCGCAGAGGGATTCCGGCGGTTGATGTAAAGTACGAGTTTCGTTAGCGAGCCATTGCAGGTACTCCGGCTCTTCCGGAATTTTAACCAGCATAAATGGCGAAATGGCTGGAGTGACCAGAAGCTGCTCCAGGGCATAGAATAAACGGGGTTGCAGTTCGCCTGAGAGGGATGCCTCTGCGTGAGCTAAGTCGGCTTGTGCAAACAGCGCCTGATAACTTTCCGTATCAGGAGCGAGGTCGTTTCGGGTAAGTTTCGTAATGGTCAAAGTCGCTGTTTTTTAGTCAGATGTAAAACGCGCGATTATACATTATGCGGCGTCTGAGCACACGGGGGATTGCGATTGTCACGGCGATCGGCCATCTACCAACATCACGAAAGATGATTTATTCTCAGCACATCGAGAAAAAACTGATATCCTGAAATGAGTTACACGGTCACATTGAGATCGCAATGAAATATCAACAACTGGAAAATCTCGAAAGCGGCTGGAAATGGACATATCTGGTAAAAAAGCATCGGGAAGGTGAGCTTATTACCCGCTACATTGAAGCCAGCGCTGCGCAGGCCGCGGTCGATCTATTATTGACGCTTGAAAATGAACCCGTGCTGGTGAATACCTGGATTGAGCATCATATCAACCCAGAGCTGGTTAACCGCATGAAGCAGACGATCCGCGCGCGACGCAAACGTCATTTTAACGCGGAGCATCAGCATACGCGTAAAAAGTCTATCGATCTGGAGTTTATGGTCTGGCAACGCCTCGCCGGTCTGGCTCAAAGACGGGGTAAAACGCTGTCGGAAACCATTGTGCAGTTGATTGAGGATGCTGAGCATAAAGAGAAGTATGCCAGCAAGATGTCGAGCCTGAAGCATGATTTGCAGGTGCTGCTAGGTAAAGAGTAGCAATTGGGGCGAGGGTATAAGCGCCTCAACGTTCTGCAGCTTTGACTTTGATGACAGCAGTTGAAGCAAAAAAAACCCCGCATCGCGGGGTTTTTTATTAACGAGATAACTTAAGCCTGCGGCTGAGTTACAACGTCTTTGTAGCCTTTAACTTCGATTTCTACGCGACGGTCCGGCGCCAGGCAGTCGATCAGAGCTGCGCGTGCTTTCACGTTGTCACAGGTGTTGCCAGTAACCGGGTTGGATTCACCCATACCGCGAGCGGAGATTTTGCTGGCCGGGATACCTTTAGATACCAGGTAATCAACAACGGACTGAGCACGTTTCTCAGACAGCTGCTGGTTGTAGGCATCGGAACCGATACGGTCGGTGTAGCCCAGAACAACTGCGGAACCGTCTTTCGGATCCATGTTGCTCAGCTGGGTGTACAGCTGATCCAGAGCCTGCTGACCTTCTGGTTTCAGAGTAGATTTGTTGAAGTTGAACAGAACGTCAGACTTCAGGGTGAAGTGCTTGGTAGTCACTTCCGGAGCCGGAGCCGGAGCCGGAGCTACAACCGGAGCAACATCTTCCTGACCGAAACGGTAGGAAACACCCAGGCTCAGCATGCCGTTATCAGGACGGGTACCAACGGTGCCTGCGTCGCCGATGTTGTTAACCCACTGGTATTCCAGACGGGTTGCGATGTCACGAGTAACAGCCCACTCTAAGCCACCCGCGAATACCGGGGATACGCCAGTGTCGTGTTCGCTACGGGAAACACCGGTAGAAGCGTAGTTACCTTTGGAGTCAGCGCGCCAAACCATGCCGCCCAGACGGGTATAGATGTCCAGATCGTCAGTGATTGGGTAACCCAGTTTAGCAGTCAGCTGAACGCCCTGAGCTTTGAAAGCGCCGTTGTCTACGCTGCCTTTATAAGCCATGCGGCCCAGCCAGTCGTAACCCATTTCGAAACCGAGGTACGGGTTAACCTGGTAACCACCGAACGCACCAGCACCCAGCTGATCGTTACGAACTGGACCATTGTTACCTTTGAAACCGTTACCGTAGAAACCGGTATCGTGATACTGGGACCAGCCCAGCTTACCACCTGCATACCAGGTGTTATCTTTCGGAGCGGCCTGCGCTACGGTAGCGAAGCCAGCCAGTGCCACTGCAATCGCGATAGCTGTCTTTTTCATTTTTTGCGCCTCATTATCATCCAAAATTCGCCATGAAGGTTCAGAAGACCTCACGGTTAAATCCTTCACCCGGGGCGTGACTTGTTGTTAACTGTGCTGATACATGCAGCGTAAGCCGATCACCCCTGGCGATGTAAAGTCTACAACTTAGTTAGAAACTTACAAGTGTGAACTCCGTCAGGCATATGAAAAAAAAGGGTTGTGTACGCTATGTTTAACAAATAGGGTTGGCTTGAATCGAGGCAAAAAAAGTCGCGAACCCGCATCAGACAAGCATTTTAACAAAAACGCCCGCGATGAAAGCCAATCTCAGTCGCGGGCAAAAAAAATTCCAGGATTAATCCTAAACTCAGTTAATGATACAGGTTTGAGTGAATTTTTAGCCCGGAATGTTGTCTGCCAGGCTGAGCGGTATTTCTTACCGGACGCATGATAAAGCCCATCGCGTGACCTTCTTCTGCAGCGGCAACCAGTCGTTCATGTTCCTCAACGGTGAGTTCTTCCGACAGCCAGCCAATGACCACGCTATAGTTTCCCGTGCGCAGTGAGCGAACCATTGATTCGAGCGTATTAGCAGGGGAGAGCTGACTGATTTGCATCACCTTGGATAGCGGTAAACCGGATGACTGCACCCATTCGCGACTCAGCTTCTGCTGTGGTGTCAGCCAGAGCTGCCAGCGCGACTGCTGACCAAGCTGTTGTAATAAAGGAAGCAGTAGCAGTTGCGTCATCATGGGCTGATCTTCTCGATAGACTATTTCACTGATCAGCCCGTTAGCTGGCTGTTCGGCAGCGTCATGAGAGCGACGACGTACTGAAGTAGAAGTCAGTGGTGAACGATTTGCGTGAGCTGATGTAAACATAGTCTATCCCGCCTGTGGGTTACTGTATGCATATACAGTATATGCGACAGGATGAAAGATCAACTCTATTTTCTCGTTTTCTGGATGAAATTTGTACATCTTTGGCAATGAAGACAAGCTGACAGCGTTGAGTGATGGGGTGTACAGAATGTGAATTCATCGTTGTGGTCATTTCTTCTTTAAAAAATTCCTCCCACAAATTATGACGTTAACCATTTATAAATCGCGGGTGACGCCATGCTTTATGTTCTCCGGGTTGATTAATATTAATTAAGCATTTTACCTTTCCTGCTTTTTACTTCATCAAAAGGCTATTTTCGGAAAGCTGCTCGCAAAAAAACAAGCTGAGTAAAATAAAGAGATAATTCATGTTGCTGCATAAAGGGAACTCCCTTATTTTCTTATTAGCGGATCCGTTAGCAAATTTATGTCTTATTTACATGATTAACAAAGGAATAATCATGAAGAAACTCGTATGTCTTAGGATCCATCAGTTTCGGGCATGTTTGTCTCCATTAGGAAAAATAAGCTGTCGGCCCTTATTTGGTGGCTATAGCCTGGCGATAGATAATACCGTGTTTGCCATGATGGCTGAGGGGGAGATCTATCTTCGGGTTTGTGAGCAGAGTGCGCAGTATCGCGTGGCGCATAAAAACCCGCTGTTGAAGATGCAGAAGAATGGTCGTCTGGTTGCGCTTAAGTACTATCATATAGATGAAGGGCTTTGGCGTGACAGCAAAATGCTTTTTCATTTATCAGCGCTATCATTACAGACCGCTCGTAATGAAAAACATCGGCAGCGACATTCCGGAAGATTAAAGAATCTTCCAAATATTAGTTTTCACATGGAGCTCCAGTTGATTAATTCAGGTATCAAAGATGAATTAACGCTGCGAAAAATTGGCGCGAAAGAAGCCTGGCTCAGACTACGAAAAATGAATAAAGCGCTAACGGTAAACGTCCTTTATTCATTAGAGGGAGCTATTGCGGGCGTGCATGCGGCCACGCTCCCGACGCAACAGCGTCAGGAGCTTGAGGAGTGGGCGGCGGTACAGGTACAGGAGATGGAGGCCTACTCAGGTTGAATCTCAACCTGTCGCTGTAGCCGACAAATTTCTGGCAGTAGCGCCAGCAGCAGTCCAATTTGCTGCAGAACTAAAGGCTCTTTGCTGTCGGCGCGAGGGTCAAGATGTTGGATCCGGGTCTGCAGGCTTGCTAAAGCCTGCTGTACCCGTAGTTCATCGGCTGGCGAATGGTGCAGCGCGTCATCCACATAACACACGGCATCGTCCAGCAGCGCCAGAATATCTGGCGTTGTCAGCTTTTCCCTGTGGGCTCCCAGAGCAGAGATATAGCTGGTAAAGGTATGGTTCAGGCAGAGCAAACGAAAAGCAGTTTCCCGCGTTTGTGAGCCCGCTTTGGGTTCTGTTGATAAGTTTGATACGACAGAGGCCAGTTCGCTATCCCGGTTATGCGCGGCTCTGCGTGCAACACGATAGGCCAGGCGGTTGTCGCGCCCCTGGTGATATTGCTCAAGAATGGCATCTAAATATCGGCAGTTGGCATTGATTGCTTGCTCGAGCACTCGAGGGAGATTGCGGAATTTCCAGTCCGGCCAAATAAAACTCACTGCGGCCCAGGCGATAGCGCAGCCAATCAGAGTGTCGAATATGCGCGGTAGGGCAACTTCGAAACCTTCTCCCAGGAGGTTAAAACAGAGCAAGACAAGGAGCGTAATGAACATTGTCGCGTGGGCGTACTGCACATTACGGAAAGCGAAGAACAGCACGCCGGTCAGGACAATCAAAAGCAGCTGGCCTTCAACGGACGGGACGAGGAGCAGTACCGGCAGGCCGATGGCCACACCGATCAAGGTCCCGATTATCCTTAACGCCAGCCGATGGCGAGTGGCGTTATAGTTTGGCTGACAAACAAACAGGCTGGTCAGTAATATCCAGTAGCCATGGTTCAGCCCGGTCAATTGGATAAAGGCATAACCTGCGCACAGGACTATCGACATTCGAACCGCATGACGAAACAGGGCTGACTCAGGAGACATATTACTGCGCAAGCGCAGCCAGATATCGCTAAATCCGTTAGGCTGGTCGTCGGCTAACAGGTTTTCCGTACTGTGAATGGACTGTTCGGTGGTCTGGACCGATTCAATTGTCGCCAGCTGGGCGTCAATAGCCCGTAAGTTATTCAGCAAAAAACCCAGCGCTTTAATCTGTTCCGCTGGCGCGCCGCTGGCCTTAACGCGATCGAGCGCTGCGTCAAGATGCATAAAAGCGCGCTCAAAATGAGTGTCGTGCAGGTAGGGCTCGCGCAGCAGAATGGCACGCGACAGTTTCTGGCAGGCCTGCGCCTGCATTGATAGCATACGCTGAAAGCGGAACATCACATCGCTATAACGAAAATGGTCGCGTAGCGTTTGGTACTGAATATGTGATGAACTCGCACGTTCATGGATATCCTGCGCCACGAAATAGTACTGTAACGTGCGGCGAGTACCGCGCTGGCCGCGATCTCCGCGCAGACGAGTCAGCAGGGAAACTTTGGTCTGGTTCAGCGTAGTCACCAGCTGGCCGTTGGCTATTGCCAGGTCATAGAGCGGGGCCTGGCTTTCATCTTCTATATCCGGATCGAATAGCCGGGATTTAAGCTCCAGATAGCGGGCGAGCTGCTCATAGCTACGTGCCAGATTGTCCTGAAGGGGACGGATAGGGAAAATCAGATGCCCGGCGAGGGTGAGCAGGTTGTACCACACCGCGCCAGCCAGCAAAAACAGCGGCTGGAGATACCATTGGCTGTAAAGCGTTACCCCCAACATGGTGTAGATGGCAATTAATAGCGCGCCAAACGCGATAGTGGCGTAGCGTTGTCCCAGACCACCAAGCAAAATAAAGCCGATAGTGGAAACGGTTAATCCTGCCGCGAATAACCAGGGCCAGGGGAAGAGAAGCTCCACCGAGGCCGAAGCGATAAAGAAGCATACAAGGGTAATGGCCAGATTACGCAGACGTCCTGCCAGACGATCGTCCAGGTCAGTCAGCGCCGCGGCCACGACGCCAAGCGTTAAGGGGATGGTGAGTTTTACTTCGCCGAGCCACCAGGGAAATGCGGTCGTACCGCAGAGTGCGATGAATATCCTGATGTAATATAACCAGGCACTGTTCCAGGTATAGCGGCGTAGCAGGGGGCTGAGCATTTCTCTGTTCCATTCAATTACTGAAAGCGGCGACGCGCGTTGGCTTCACGCGCAGCACGAGCGGTCTCAACGGAAACGACTCGCCGGCCTACCGGCCACAAAGCAATCGCGGCGATTTTAAAATTGGCGATGCCTACCGGAATGCCGATGATGGTCAGACACTGGGCGATCCCACAAAAGATATGCATCAGGCACAACCACCAGCCGAAGAAAATAAACCATAAAATATTCAACAACGTTCCGCCCGCGTTAAGCAGGCTATTCTTTCCCTGAGGGTCGAGTTCATCAACATGAATGGCTTCATTACCATAGGGAAGGAGAGAGAGTTTTGTTATCTCCCAGCAGGAGCGGGTGAGAGGCAGCGTAAAAATCAGTACTATGCTGACCAGCGTCGCCAGAAGCCAGCCGAGCGTGGTGGCGAATCCGCCAAGGATAAAGTTTAAAATATTCAGAACGGTACGCATAAACCCTCGGTTTAATTCTGTAGATAATAAGGTCCGGCCATTGTAGCGTTTTTTACGCTGGAGCACCCGGTCGCTGGCGGTTAAACTTAAAAACATCCAACCTGATTGAAATTCGACATTATATGGAACTCAGAGCGACAACATTGGGCAAACGCATGGCTCAACACCCTTATGACAGGGTGCAACTTCTTAATGCCGGAGTAAAGGTTTCCGGTGATAGCCATGAATATCTTATACCTTTCAATCAGTTATTATCTATTCATTGCAAGCGTGGGCTAGTGTGGGGAGAGCTGGAATTTATCCTCCCGGGCGAGAAAGTTGTGCGATTGCATGGTACCGAATGGACCGAAACTCAGCGTTTTTACCATTATCTGAATGCTCTCTGGCAGCAGTGGAGCGCGGAAATGAGCGAGATTTCCGCCGATCTGCTGCGCCAGCAGTTGGCTGATGTGGCGCGTTCAAGCGCCGAGGGTAAATGGTTGACGCGTCAGCAGGTGTCCGATATTCAGCAGAAAATTCGCCATGCCCTTAGCGGGCTCCCCGTGCCGACAAGCCGCCTTGAGGGATTTGAAAACTGCCGTGAATTATGGCGGCAGTGCCAGAGTTGGTTGGGGGATACGGAAAAGGCCAGGCTTGAGCATAACCAAAAATTTACTGAATCAATGCTGGAACAATATCGGGGATTTTTTGCTGCAGTTGAATCATCGCCGCTGAATCCGGCTCAGGCGCGCGCCGTGGTGAACGGCGAGCGTTCATTGCTGGTACTGGCAGGGGCCGGAAGCGGTAAAACCTCTGTTTTAGTGGCGCGAGCAGGTTGGCTATTGACCCGGGGCGAAGCGGCAGCTGAGCAAATTTTGCTGCTGGCTTTTGGTCGACAGGCCGCGCAGGAGATGGATGAGCGCATTCGCGAACGCCTCGGAACCGACGAGATCTCCGCGCGCACTTTTCATGCTCTGGCTTTGCATATTATTCAGCAGGGCAGTAAAAAAGCGCCGATGATTAGCAAGCTGGAAAACGACAGCGCTGCGCGGCAAAAACTTCTGCTCGAAAGCTGGCAGCAGCAGTGTCAGGAGAAAAAAGCGCAGGCGAAAGGCTGGCGACTGTGGCTGGAGGAAGAAATGGGCTGGCCGATCCCTGAAGGGGATTTCTGGCAGGATAAAAAGCTGCAGCGCCGCATCGCCAGCCGCCTCGATCGCTGGGTAAGCCTGATGCGCATGCATGGCGGCTCGCAGGCTGAGATGATTGCCGGGGCGCCTGAGGAGGTACGCGATCTTTTTAGTAAACGCGTCAAGCTGATGGCCCCTTTACTAAAAGCCTGGAAAACGGCGTTAAAAGATGAAAATGCCGTCGACTTCTCCGGTCTGATTCATCAGGCGATAAATATTCTCGATAAAGGCCGCTTTGTCAGTCCGTGGAAGCATATTCTGGTGGATGAATTTCAGGATATCTCTCCGCAGCGGGCGTCACTACTCGCCGCGTTACGTCGACAAAATACGCAGACCACGCTGTTTGCCGTTGGCGATGACTGGCAGGCTATCTATCGTTTTAGCGGTGCTCAACTCTCTTTGACGACGGCTTTTAATCACTATTTTGGCGAAGGGGATTGTTGCGCGCTGGATACGACCTACCGATTTAATAGCCGGATAGGCGAGGTCGCAAACGGATTTATCCAGCAAAACCCGCATCAGTTGACGAAACCACTCAACAGTCTGATTGCAGGCGACAAAAAAGCGGTGACGTTGTTAGCGGAGGATAAACTCGACGATCTGCTCGATAAAATGAGCGGTTACGTCAAGCGGGAACAGCGGATCTTGCTGTTAGCGCGTTACCATCATTTGAAGCCAGCGGCGCTGGAAAAGGCTGCAACACGCTGGCCCCATCTTCAGCTCGATTTCATGACTATTCATGCCAGCAAAGGGCAGCAAGCAGATTACGTCATTATCCTTGGTCTTCAGGACGGTGATGATGCATTTCCGGCTTCGGCGCGTGAGTCGATTATGGAGCAGGCACTGCTACCACAACCGGAGGATTTTGCCGATGCTGAAGAGAGACGTTTGCTGTATGTCGCACTTACGCGCGCGCGTCTGCGGGTCTGGTTGTTGTTTAATAAAGAGCAGCCGTCACCGTTTGTTGATATGTTGAAGGCGCTGGACGTGCCGGTTGCGAGAAAGCCGTAATGACTGGCGGCGAGGCCGCCAGCGTGGTTTATTTCAGACGCTCAGCGAGATAACGCTGGTAATCAGGAATCAAAATATCGACCGGATCGCTGAAGTGGGGAGACTGGATGATAAAGTCGGCGGTCGAAACATTCGTTGCAACGGGAATATTCCACACCGTTGCCAGACGGAGTAACGCTTTAACATCAGGGTCATGCGGCACCGCATTCAGCGGGTCCCAGAAAAAAATCAAAACATCAATTTTACCTTCTGATATCAGGGCTCCTACCTGCTGGTCGCCGCCCATTGGGCCGCTCAGCATAGCGTGCACCTCCAGCCCGGTTGCGCGTGATACCAGATTACCGGTTGTACCTGTTGCCGATAGCGTATGTTGTGCCAGAAGCTGCTGGTGGCGCTCTACCCATTTCATCAGCATATCTTTACAGTGATCGTGAGCAACCAGCGCAATATGTTTACGTGCTGGCAGTGTACGTATTGTTAGTTCCATCATTTCATTCCGCATTTTGGCCTGCAGACAGATTACTGGAAGTGTCTGCTGCTGCAAGCATCGGGATGAAAAAATTTGACGCATCTGTGGGTTAGCACTAATGCTGGTTTATTCGGATTAGCATACACTTGGGCTAAATAGCAGGAGGATGATGATGAAAGAGAACGATATCGCAGGTATTCTGACCTCGACCCGGACTATCGCCCTGGTGGGGGCAAGCGACAAACCCGATCGCCCAAGCTATCGGGTGATGAAGTACCTTCTGGAGCAGGGATATCACGTCATTCCGGTTTCTCCTAAGGTTGCGGGTACTACGCTGCTGGGGCAAAAAGGATATGCCACGCTGGCCGAGGTGCCGGAAAAAGTGGACATGGTTGATGTCTTCCGCAACTCAGAAGCAGCCTGGGGCGTTGCCCAGGAAGCGGTGGCTATCGGTGCTAAAACTTTGTGGCTACAGCTAGGGGTCATCAATGAACAAGCGGCAGTGCTCGCCCGAGATGCCGGTCTAAACGTGGTGATGGATCGCTGTCCGGCGATAGAAATTCCGCGATTAGGATTAGCCCGCTAAACCTAAAACCCCGCTTGACGGGGTTTTTTATTATGCATATGCATTAATTTATTTGTAGGTAGTATTTTAATTAAAACTACATCGAAACGTTTCTTTAATTTCCGGTAACTCACATTAACTTTGTGGGTTTAAAAGACTCTCTCTGAATTCCCTCTTGCTTATTAATAAATTTCCTCATTCACAAACAATTTATTTTTATAAGTAAACCATTATAAATATAATGGATATTGCTTAAAATTTACTTTAAACTTTAAATTATTTTTTGCTTTTTCTTGTATGATTTTTTTGAGAGATATCACAGATATTTTTCGATTATCATAAAAATAGCGGTTTAACGCTATTAGAAAAGTATTATCCATGACTTTATCTTTATTGTAATAACCGTGAGTAACCGTTTTAATTATCTCTTTTATTAACATCTCAAAATGTAAGCTCATTATTTTAACGTTATGTAATATAAGAGGTTTATATTATTTCAGGATGTGAATAGAATGTTTTCCCTCTCCTTGCGGGACTGCAAGTTCTGGTATATCTAATAAGATGCCTAATTAAGAATTATCTCATACCTCTGACTGCGTCTTCATTTCAAGGGTGTAACCTGATGAAAAATATAAATGTGACAGTGAAAGAAACAGGTGTTGAATACACCATTGATGGCAATCTAATTAATCTCAATACGCAGTCAGTGGTTCTCCTGCACGTCAAGCGTGAAGATATTAGCTCGTATACCCGGCAAGGTAATGATCTGGTTCTAAAACTCCACAACGGCGATACCGTTACTATTAAAAACTTTTTCGTTGTGGATGAGCATGGACAGCACAGTGATTTGGTGCTCATGGATGATGAGACCGGCGCACTATGGTGGCTGGAAGGTGCGGGTACCGATGGGGCCCACTATTCGCTGATTAGCGATCTCTCAGAAGTCATCGCCTCCGGAGGCGCAGGGCAAAGTATTGCCGGATGGGTAATGGCGGGCGCGGCTTTGCTGGGTATTGCGGCAATGTTTGCTGGTACCTCAAATAAAGATCACCACTCTTCGATTTCAGAAACTGACTCAGATGCGGACAGTGACTCGGACTCCGACAGTGACTCGGATGCTGACGGCGATTCGGATGCGGACAGCGATTCTGACGCTGACAGCGACTCGGATAGCGACAGCGATTCAGATTCCGACAGTGACTCGGACTCTGACAGCGATGCCGATTCAGACAGCGATGCGGACTCCGACAGCGATTCGGATTCCGACAGCGATTCGGATTCTGACAGTGACTCGGACTCTGACAGCGACTCGGATTCTGACAGCGACTCGGATTCTGACAGCGACTCGGATTCTGACAGCGACTCGGACTCAGACAGCGACTCCGAATCTGACAGTGACTCCGAATCAGA
>NZ_JBEAFR010000011.1:0-26113 GCF_040062315.1 Klebsiella sp. GW_Kp181 | reverse complement strand
CGATGGACGACGGTCTGCGTTTCGCAATCCGTGAAGGCGGCCGTACCGTTGGCGCGGGCGTTGTTGCTAAAGTTCTCGGCTAATTATTAGTCCAGAATGAAAAAGGGCGCTAAGGCGCCCTTTTTGCTGTCTGTAATTTGAGAGCATATCCGTGAAAGATTACAGAGAATAAAGGACATGTATATTTAATAAACAGACTATTGTAATCATAACTATTCTCATTTACACTTCGCCTGTAAGTTGAACGGGAGTATGTATGTACGTTTGTCTGTGTAATGGTGTGAACGATAAAAAAATTCGTCAGGCTGTGCGCCAGTTTCATCCTCAGTCTTTCCAGCAGTTGCGCAAATTTATTCCCGTGGGAAATCAATGCGGTAAGTGTGTGCGTGCGGCCCGCGAAATTATGGAAGATGAATTAACCCGCATGCCGGAATATCAAGAGATTGCCTGAAGACCACGGCTTAACTTTGACATCCTAATAGCCCGAACTACGCTTCAATAAGTGGAAGCGGAGGGACTATATAATGAAAGGTGATGTCAAAATCATAAGTTATCTCAATAAATTATTGGGAAATGAGCTGGTCGCAATTAATCAGTACTTTCTCCATGCGAGAATGTTCAAAAACTGGGGCCTGATGCGCCTCAATGATGTCGAATACCATGAATCCATCGATGAAATGAAGCATGCCGATAAGTATATTGAGCGTATTTTGTTTCTTGAGGGGATCCCTAACCTGCAGGACCTCGGTAAACTCCGCATTGGGGAGGACGTCGAGGAGATGCTGCAATCTGACCTGAGGCTGGAACTGGAAGGGGCAAAGGATCTACGAGAAGCCATTGCCTATGCCGACAGCGTCCATGACTACGTCAGCCGGGATATGTTAATCACTATCCTTGCAGACGAAGAAGGGCATATCGATTGGCTTGAAACCGAACTGGATCTCATAGCTAAAATTGGTCTGCAGAATTATCTTCAGTCGCAGATTAAAGTGGCGGACTAAGAAAGGTCACACCTTCAGATGATAAACCCGCTACGGCCAGAAAAGGGCCAAAAGGTAGCGGGTTATGTAATGCCTCTCTTTCTCTGGTGCGTAGAATCACTACTGCTACGGCAGCGCATGCCAGAATCGTTGCGATAAGAACCAGCTGCGGTAAAGCTCTCCAGCCATGCCAGGCTCCGAGTGCGGCGAGTAACTTTACATCACCGTAGCCGATACCTTCAGACCCACGTGCTCCCCTGTAGAACCAATAAATCAACGCAAAGGCCAGATAGCCTGCTATCGCTCCCCATACCGCATGCGGCAGATTGACCGGCGACATACATACATAGTAAAGCAGCCCGCTCCAGAGCAGAGGGCAGGTGAATTTATCGGGTAGCAAGCCATAGCGCAGATCGTGCCAGCTGAGAGTGAGCAATAAGCCGCCGTAGATAATAAAGAAGACAACGTTCGCAACTGCCATTGATTTTCTCCATGTTGTGGCTGTTAGCACCGAGTGTGCTGAGGTGGAGAGCATCTGGCAAAGGCCAATGACCGGGAATGGACTGACTTATCCAAATTTTTTATGTCTACAGGTTGCGTTACGGCGTGAGCGGAAGCAGACTCGCAGAAAGAAGTGATGATTTTCTACGCAGTACTTGCGTTGTGGCTGAATTTGCGTATAATGCGCGGGCCTGTCAAAGTTGACGGCCGGTTCGATATGAACCCTGGTAGCAGCAACAAGCTACCAAACAATGTTCCCAATTGGGGAACTATGTAAGAACGGTTACACTCTCCCATCAATCGTAATGGGTATGAGGAGTAACCATTTCGTCTATAAAATAATTGGAGCTCTGGTCTCATGCAGAACCAAAGAATCCGTATCCGCCTTAAAGCGTTTGATCATCGTCTGATCGATCAATCAACCGCGGAAATCGTCGAGACTGCTAAGCGCACTGGTGCGCAAGTCCGTGGTCCGATCCCGCTGCCGACCCGCAAAGAGCGCTTTACCGTTCTGATCTCTCCGCACGTTAACAAAGACGCGCGCGATCAGTACGAAATCCGCACTCATAAGCGTCTGGTTGACATCGTTGAGCCAACTGAAAAAACCGTTGATGCTCTGATGCGTCTGGATCTGGCTGCCGGTGTAGACGTGCAGATCAGCCTGGGTTAATCAGGTCATCGAGCGATTGAGAGGTTGAAACAATGATTGGTTTAGTCGGTAAAAAAGTGGGCATGACCCGCATCTTCACTGAAGATGGCGTATCTATCCCAGTAACCGTAATCGAAGTTGAAGCAAACCGCGTTACTCAGGTTAAAGATCTGGCTAACGATGGCTACCGTGCCGTTCAGGTTACCACTGGTGCTAAAAAAGCTAACCGTGTAACCAAACCGGAAGCGGGTCACTTCGCTAAAGCTGGCGTTGAAGCTGGCCGTGGTCTGTGGGAATTCCGTCTGGCTGACGGCGAAGAGTTCACCGTAGGTCAGGACATTAGCGTTGAGCTGTTTGCTGACGTTAAAAAAGTTGACGTAACCGGTACCTCTAAAGGTAAAGGTTTTGCTGGTACCGTTAAGCGCTGGAACTTCCGTACCCAGGACGCAACTCACGGTAACTCCTTGTCTCACCGCGTTCCGGGTTCTATCGGTCAGAACCAGACTCCGGGCAAAGTGTTCAAAGGCAAGAAAATGGCAGGTCAGCTGGGTAACGAACGTGTAACCGTTCAGAGCCTGGACGTAGTACGTGTTGACGCTGAGCGCAACCTGCTGCTGGTTAAAGGTGCAGTCCCGGGTGCAACCGGTAGCGACCTGATCGTTAAACCAGCTGTGAAGGCGTAAGGGGATAGCAATGGAATTAGTATTGAAAGACGCGCAGAGCGCGCTGACTGTTTCCGAAACTACCTTCGGTCGTGATTTCAACGAAGCGCTGGTTCACCAGGTTGTAGTTGCTTATGCAGCTGGTGCTCGTCAGGGTACTCGTGCTCAGAAGACTCGTGCTGAAGTAACTGGTTCAGGCAAAAAGCCGTGGCGCCAGAAAGGTACCGGCCGTGCGCGTTCAGGTTCTATCAAGAGCCCGATCTGGCGTTCAGGTGGCGTGACCTTTGCTGCTCGTCCGCAGGACCACAGTCAAAAAGTTAACAAAAAGATGTACCGCGGCGCGCTGAAAAGCATTCTGTCCGAACTGGTACGTCAGGATCGTCTGATCGTTGTCGAATCTTTCTCTGTAGAAGCGCCTAAAACTAAGCTGCTGGCACAGAAACTGAAAGACATGGCTCTGGAAGATGTGCTGATCATCACCGGTGAGCTGGACGAGAACCTGTTCCTTGCTGCGCGCAACCTGCACAAGGTTGACGTACGTGATGCAACTGGTATCGACCCGGTTAGCCTGATCGCCTTCGACAAAGTCGTAATGACTGCTGATGCTGTTAAGCAAGTTGAGGAGATGCTGGCATGATTCGTGAAGAACGTCTGCTGAAGGTGCTGCGCGCACCGCACGTTTCTGAAAAAGCGTCTACTGCGATGGAAAAAACTAACACCATCGTTCTCAAAGTTGCTAAAGACGCGACCAAAGCAGAGATCAAAGCTGCTGTGCAGAAACTGTTTGAAGTCGAAGTCGAAGTCGTTAACACCCTGGTTGTTAAAGGGAAAGTTAAACGTCACGGACAGCGTATCGGTCGTCGTAGCGACTGGAAAAAAGCTTACGTCACCCTGAAGGAAGGCCAGAATCTGGACTTCGTCGGCGGCGCTGAGTAAGTCGGAGGAGTAATACAATGGCAGTTGTTAAATGTAAACCGACATCTCCGGGTCGTCGCCACGTTGTTAAAGTGGTCAACCCAGAGCTGCACAAGGGCAAACCTTTTGCTCCGCTGGTTGAAAAAAACAGCAAATCCGGTGGTCGTAACAACAATGGCCGTATCACCACTCGTCATATCGGTGGTGGTCACAAACAGGCCTACCGTATTGTTGACTTCAAACGCAACAAAGATGGTATCCCGGCAGTTGTTGAACGTCTTGAGTACGATCCGAACCGCTCCGCGAACATCGCGCTGGTTCTGTACAAAGACGGTGAGCGCCGTTACATTCTGGCCCCTAAAGGCCTGAAAGCTGGCGACCAGATTCAGTCTGGTGTTGATGCTGCAATCAAAGCAGGCAACACCCTGCCGATGCGCAATATCCCGGTTGGTTCTACCGTTCATAACGTAGAAATGAAACCAGGTAAAGGCGGTCAGCTGGCTCGTTCCGCTGGTACTTACGTTCAGATCGTTGCTCGCGATGGTGCTTATGTCACCCTGCGTCTGCGTTCTGGTGAAATGCGTAAAGTCGAAGCAGACTGCCGCGCTACTCTGGGCGAAGTTGGCAATGCTGAGCATATGCTGCGCGTTCTGGGTAAAGCAGGTGCTGCACGCTGGCGTGGCGTTCGTCCTACCGTTCGCGGTACTGCGATGAACCCAGTCGACCACCCACATGGTGGTGGTGAAGGTCGTAACTTTGGTAAGCACCCGGTAACTCCGTGGGGCGTTCAGACCAAAGGTAAGAAGACCCGCAGCAACAAGCGTACTGATAAATTCATCGTACGTCGCCGTAGCAAATAATTTTAGAGGATAAGCCATGCCACGTTCTCTCAAGAAAGGTCCTTTTATTGACCTGCACTTGCTGAAGAAGGTAGAGAAAGCGGTGGAAAGCGGAGACAAGAAGCCCCTGCGCACTTGGTCCCGTCGTTCAACGATCTTTCCTAACATGATCGGTTTGACCATCGCTGTCCATAATGGTCGTCAGCACGTTCCAGTTTTTGTTTCCGACGAAATGGTTGGTCACAAACTGGGTGAATTCGCACCGACTCGTACTTATCGCGGCCACGCTGCTGATAAAAAAGCGAAGAAGAAATAAGGTAGGAGGAAGAGATGGAAACTTTAGCTCAACATCGCCATGCTCGTTCTTCTGCTCAGAAGGTACGCCTTGTTGCTGACCTGATTCGCGGTAAGAAAGTGTCGCAGGCCCTGGATATTCTGACCTACACCAACAAGAAAGCTGCTGTACTGGTCAAGAAGGTACTGGAATCTGCCATTGCTAACGCTGAACACAACGATGGCGCTGACATTGATGATCTGAAAGTTGCGAAAATTTTCGTAGACGAAGGCCCGAGCATGAAGCGCATTATGCCGCGTGCTAAAGGTCGTGCAGATCGCATCCTGAAGCGCACCAGCCACATTACTGTGGTTGTGTCCGATCGCTGAGACTCTGGAGACTAGCAATGGGTCAGAAAGTACATCCTAATGGTATTCGCTTGGGTATTGTAAAACCATGGAACTCTACCTGGTTTGCGAACACCAAAGAATTCGCTGACAACCTGGACAGCGATTTTAAAGTACGTCAGTACCTGACTAAGGAACTGGCGAAAGCGTCTGTATCTCGCATCGTTATCGAGCGTCCGGCTAAGAGCATTCGTGTGACTATTCACACCGCTCGCCCGGGTATCGTTATCGGTAAGAAAGGCGAAGACGTAGAAAAACTGCGCAAGGTCGTCGCGGATCTCGCTGGCGTGCCTGCACAGATCAATATTGCCGAAGTTCGTAAGCCTGAACTGGACGCTAAATTGGTTGCTGACAGCATCACTTCTCAGCTGGAACGTCGCGTTATGTTCCGTCGTGCTATGAAGCGTGCTGTACAGAACGCAATGCGTCTGGGCGCTAAAGGTATCAAAGTTGAAGTTAGCGGCCGTCTGGGCGGCGCGGAAATCGCACGTACCGAATGGTACCGTGAAGGTCGCGTACCGCTGCACACTCTGCGTGCTGACATCGACTACAACACCTCTGAAGCGCACACCACTTACGGTGTAATCGGCGTTAAGGTATGGATCTTCAAAGGTGAGATCCTGGGTGGTATGGCTGCTGTTGAACAACCGGAACCGGCTGCTCAACCTAAAAAGCAGCAGCGTAAAGGCCGTAAATAAGGAGCGTCGCTGATGTTACAACCAAAGCGTACAAAATTCCGTAAAGTGCACAAAGGCCGCAACCGTGGTCTGGCGCAGGGTACGGATGTTAGCTTCGGCACTTTCGGTCTGAAAGCTGTTGGCCGTGGTCGTCTGACTGCACGTCAGATCGAAGCAGCACGTCGTGCTATGACCCGTGCAGTTAAGCGTCAAGGTAAGATCTGGATCCGTGTATTCCCGGACAAACCGATCACCGAGAAGCCGCTGGAAGTTCGTATGGGTAAAGGTAAAGGTAACGTGGAGTACTGGGTTGCCTTGATTCAGCCGGGTAAAGTCCTTTATGAAATGGACGGCGTACCGGAAGAGCTGGCCCGTGAAGCATTCGGCCTGGCAGCAGCGAAACTGCCGATCAAAACCACCTTTGTAACTAAGACGGTGATGTAATGAAAGCAAAAGAGCTGCGTGAAAAAAGCGTTGAAGAGCTGAACGCTGAGCTGCTGAACCTGCTGCGTGAGCAGTTCAACCTGCGTATGCAGGCTGCAAGTGGCCAGCTGCAACAGACTCATCTGCTGAAGCAAGTGCGTCGTGATGTTGCACGCGTTAAGACTTTACTGACTCAGAAGGCGGGTGCGCAATGACCGATAAAATCCGTACTCTGCAAGGTCGCGTGGTTAGCGACAAAATGGAGAAATCCATTGTTGTTGCTATCGAACGTATGGTGAAACACCCGGTATACGGCAAATTCATCAAGCGTACGACCAAACTGCACGTACATGACGAGAACAACGAATGCGGTATCGGTGACGTGGTTGAAATCCGCGAATGCCGTCCGCTGTCCAAGACTAAGTCCTGGACGCTGGTTCGCGTTGTAGAGAAAGCGGTTCTGTAATACAGTACGCATTCTCGATACGGATAAACGGCTCAGCGATGAGCCGTTTATTTTTTCTACCCATATCTGATTTGCGGTGTTATAATGCCGCGCCCTCGATATGGGGCTTTTTTAACGACCCTATTTTTGGGTCTCAGTAGTAGTTGACATTAGCGGAGCACTAAAATGATCCAAGAACAGACTATGCTGAACGTCGCCGACAACTCCGGTGCACGTCGCGTAATGTGTATCAAGGTTCTGGGTGGCTCGCACCGTCGCTACGCAGGCGTAGGCGACATCATCAAGATCACCATCAAAGAAGCAATTCCGCGTGGTAAGGTCAAAAAAGGTGATGTGCTGAAGGCGGTAGTGGTGCGCACCAAGAAGGGTGTTCGTCGCCCGGACGGTTCTGTCATTCGCTTCGATGGTAATGCATGCGTTATTTTAAACAATAACAGCGAGCAGCCCATCGGTACGCGTATTTTTGGGCCGGTAACTCGTGAACTTCGTAACGAGAAGTTCATGAAAATTATCTCTCTGGCCCCAGAAGTACTCTAAGGAGCGAATCATGGCAGCGAAAATCCGTCGTGATGACGAAGTTATCGTGTTAACCGGTAAAGATAAAGGTAAACGCGGTAAAGTTAAGAATGTCTTGTCTTCCGGCAAGCTCATTGTTGAAGGTATCAACCTGGTTAAGAAACACCAGAAGCCGGTTCCGGCTCTGAACCAACCAGGCGGCATCGTTGAAAAAGAAGCTGCTATTCAGGTTTCTAACGTTGCAATCTTCAATGCGGCAACCGGCAAGGCTGACCGTGTAGGCTTTAGATTCGAAGACGGCAAAAAAGTCCGTTTCTTCAAGTCTAACAGCGAAACTATCAAGTAATTTGGAGTAGTACGATGGCGAAACTGCATGATTACTACAAAGACGAAGTAGTTAAGAAACTCATGACTGAGTTTAACTACAATTCTGTCATGCAAGTCCCTCGGGTCGAGAAGATCACCCTGAACATGGGTGTTGGTGAAGCGATCGCTGACAAGAAACTGCTGGATAACGCAGCAGCGGATCTGACAGCAATCTCCGGTCAAAAACCGCTGATCACCAAAGCACGCAAATCAGTTGCAGGCTTCAAAATCCGTCAGGGCTATCCGATCGGCTGTAAAGTAACTCTGCGTGGCGAACGCATGTGGGAGTTCTTTGAGCGCCTGATCACTATTGCTGTACCGCGTATCCGTGACTTCCGTGGCTTGTCCGCTAAGTCTTTCGACGGTCGTGGCAACTACAGCATGGGTGTCCGTGAGCAGATCATCTTCCCAGAAATCGACTACGATAAAGTCGACCGCGTTCGTGGTTTGGATATTACCATTACCACTACTGCGAAATCTGATGAAGAAGGCCGCGCTCTGCTGGCTGCCTTTGACTTCCCGTTCCGCAAGTAAGGTAGGGTTACTTAATGGCTAAGCAATCAATGAAAGCACGCGAAGTAAAGCGCGTGGCTTTAGCTGATAAATTCTTCGCTAAACGCGCTGAACTGAAAGCTATCATCTCTGATGTGAACGCAACCGACGAAGATCGTTGGAATGCTGTTCTCAAGCTGCAGACTCTGCCGCGTGATTCCAGCCCGTCTCGTCAGCGTAATCGCTGCCGTCAAACAGGTCGTCCGCATGGTTTCCTGCGGAAGTTCGGGTTGAGCCGTATCAAGGTCCGTGAAGCCGCAATGCGCGGTGAAATCCCGGGTCTGAAAAAGGCTAGCTGGTAATTGTCACCAATTGAATCACGGGAGTAAAGACAGATGAGCATGCAAGATCCGATCGCGGATATGCTGACCCGTATCCGTAACGGTCAGGCCGCGAATAAAGCTGCGGTCACCATGCCTTCCTCCAAGCTGAAAGTGGCAATTGCCAACGTGCTGAAGGAAGAAGGCTTTATTGAAGATTTTAAAGTTGAAGGCGACATCAAGCCGGAACTGGAACTGACTCTTAAGTATTTCCAGGGTAAAGCTGTTGTAGAAAGCATTCAGCGTGTCAGCCGCCCAGGTCTGCGCATCTACAAACGTAAAGATGAGCTGCCGAAAGTTATGGCGGGTCTGGGTATCGCGGTTATTTCTACCTCTAAAGGTGTTATGACTGATCGTGCAGCGCGCCAGGCTGGTCTTGGTGGCGAAATTATCTGCTACGTAGCCTAATCGGAGGAAAAAATGTCTCGTGTTGCTAAAGCACCGGTCGTTGTTCCTGCCGGCGTTGATGTAAAAATCAACGGTCAGGTTATTACGATCAAAGGTAAAAACGGCGAGCTGACTCGTACCCTCAACAATGCTGTTGAAGTTAAACATGCAGATAATGCTCTGACCTTCGGTCCGCGTGATGGTTTCGTGGATGGATGGGCTCAGGCTGGTACCGCGCGTGCCCTGCTGAACTCAATGGTTGTTGGTGTTACCGAAGGCTTCACTAAAAAGCTTCAGCTGGTTGGTGTAGGTTATCGTGCAGCGGTCAAAGGGGATGTAGTAAACCTGGCTTTAGGTTTCTCTCATCCTGTTGAGCATAAACTGCCGGCCGGTATCACTGCAGAATGTCCGACTCAAACTGAAATCGTGCTGAAAGGCGCTGATAAGCAGGTGATCGGTCAGGTTGCAGCAGATCTGCGCGCCTACCGTCGTCCTGAGCCTTATAAAGGTAAGGGTGTTCGTTACGCCGACGAAGTCGTGCGTACCAAAGAGGCTAAGAAGAAGTAAGGTAACACTATGGATAAGAAATCTGCTCGTATCCGTCGTGCGACCCGCGCACGCCGCAAGCTCCAGGAGCTGGGTGCAACTCGCCTGGTGGTACATCGTACCCCGCGTCATATTTACGCACAGGTAATTGCACCGAACGGTTCTGAAGTTCTGGTAGCTGCTTCTACTGTAGAAAAAGCTATCGCTGAACAACTGAAGTACACCGGTAACAAAGACGCGGCTGCAGCTGTGGGTAAAGCTGTCGCTGAACGCGCTCTGGAAAAAGGCATCAAAGATGTATCCTTTGACCGTTCCGGGTTCCAATATCATGGTCGTGTCCAGGCACTGGCAGATGCTGCCCGTGAAGCTGGCCTTCAGTTCTAAGGTAGAGGTGTAAGATGGCTCACATCGAAAAACAAGCTGGCGAACTGCAGGAAAAGCTGATCGCGGTTAACCGCGTATCTAAAACCGTTAAAGGTGGTCGTATTTTCTCCTTCACAGCTCTGACTGTAGTTGGTGACGGTAACGGTCGCGTTGGTTTTGGTTACGGTAAAGCGCGTGAAGTTCCAGCAGCGATCCAGAAAGCGATGGAAAAAGCCCGTCGCAATATGATTAACGTCGCGCTGAACCACGGCACCCTGCAGCACCCGGTTAAAGGTGTTCACACGGGTTCTCGTGTATTCATGCAGCCAGCTTCCGAAGGTACCGGTATCATCGCCGGTGGTGCAATGCGCGCCGTTCTGGAAGTTGCTGGAGTTCATAACGTTCTGGCCAAAGCATATGGTTCCACCAACCCGATCAACGTGGTTCGTGCAACTATTGATGGCCTGGAAAATATGAATTCTCCAGAAATGGTCGCTGCCAAGCGTGGTAAATCCGTTGAAGAAATTCTGGGGAAATAAACCATGGCAAAGACTATTAAAATTACTCAAACCCGCAGTGCAATCGGTCGTCTGCCGAAACACAAGGCAACGCTGCTTGGCCTGGGTCTGCGTCGTATTGGTCACACCGTAGAGCGCGAGGATACTCCTGCTGTTCGTGGTATGGTCAACGCGGTTTCCTTCATGGTTAAAGTTGAGGAGTAAGAGATGCGTTTAAATACTCTGTCTCCGGCCGAAGGCTCTAAAAAGGCGGGTAAACGCCTGGGTCGTGGTATCGGTTCTGGCCTCGGTAAAACCGGTGGTCGTGGTCACAAAGGTCAGAACTCTCGTTCTGGCGGTGGCGTACGTCGCGGTTTCGAAGGTGGTCAGATGCCTCTGTACCGTCGCCTGCCGAAATTCGGCTTCACTTCTCGTAAAGCGATGATCACTGCAGAAGTTCGTCTGTCTGATCTGGCTCACGTAGAAGGCGATGTTATCGACCTGAACACGCTGAAAGCGGCTAACATTATCGGTATCCAGATCGAGTTCGCGAAAGTGATCCTGTCTGGTGAAGTATCTCGTCCGGTAACTGTTCGTGGCCTGCGCGTGACTAAAGGTGCTCGTGCTGCTATCGAAGCTGCTGGCGGTAAAATTGAGGAATAAGTAGCAGATGGCTAAGCAACCGGGATTAGATTTTCAAAGTGCCAAAGGTGGGATTGGCGAACTGAAGCGCAGACTGTTGTTTGTAATCGGTGCGTTGATTGTGTTCCGTATTGGCTCTTTTATTCCGATCCCTGGTATTGATGCCGCTGTACTTGCCAAACTGCTTGAGCAACAGCGAGGCACCATCATTGAAATGTTCAACATGTTCTCTGGTGGTGCTCTCAGCCGTGCTTCAATCTTTGCTCTGGGTATCATGCCGTATATTTCGGCATCGATCATTGTCCAGCTGTTAACGGTTGTTTATCAGCCGTTAGCGGAGCTGAAGAAAGAAGGGGAGTCTGGTCGTCGTAAGATCAGCCAGTACACCCGCTACGGTACTCTGGTGCTGGCGATATTCCAGTCGATCGGTATTGCTACCGGTCTACCGAATATGCCTGGTATGCAGGGCCTGGTAATAAATCCAGGCTTTGCATTCTATTTCACCGCTGTTGTTAGTCTGGTCTCAGGAACGATGTTCCTGATGTGGCTCGGCGAACAGATCACTGAGCGTGGTATCGGTAACGGTATTTCGATCATTATCTTCGCTGGTATCGTTGCGGGACTCCCGCCGGCCATAGCCCATACTATCGAGCAAGCGCGTCAAGGCGACCTGCACTTCCTCCTGTTGCTGTTGGTTGCAGTATTAGTATTTGCAGTGACCTTCTTTGTTGTGTTTGTTGAGCGTGGCCAACGCCGCATTGTGGTAAACTACGCGAAACGTCAACAGGGTCGTCGTGTCTATGCTGCACAGAGCACACATTTACCGCTGAAAGTGAATATGGCAGGGGTCATCCCGGCAATCTTCGCTTCCAGTATTATTCTGTTCCCGGCAACCATTACATCTTGGTTCGGGGGCGGTACTGGTTGGAACTGGCTGACAACAATTTCGCTGTATTTGCAGCCTGGGCAACCGCTTTATGTGTTACTCTATGCGTCTGCAATCATCTTCTTCTGTTTCTTCTACACGGCGTTGGTTTTCAACCCGCGTGAAACAGCAGATAACCTGAAGAAGTCCGGTGCATTTGTACCAGGAATTCGTCCGGGAGAGCAAACGGCGAAGTATATCGATAAAGTAATGACTCGCCTGACTTTGGTCGGTGCGTTATACATCACTTTTATCTGCCTGATCCCGGAGTTCATGCGTGATGCAATGAAAGTACCGTTCTACTTCGGTGGGACCTCACTGCTTATCGTTGTTGTCGTGATTATGGACTTTATGGCTCAAGTGCAAACTCTGATGATGTCAAGTCAGTATGAGTCTGCATTGAAGAAGGCGAATCTGAAAGGCTACGGCCGCTAACAGGTCGCTCGAGAAGTTACGGAGAGTAAAAATGAAAGTTCGTGCTTCCGTCAAGAAATTATGCCGTAACTGCAAAATCGTTAAGCGTGATGGCGTCATCCGTGTGATTTGCAGTGCCGAGCCGAAGCATAAACAGCGCCAAGGCTGATTTATTCGCATATTTTTCTTGCAAAGTTGGGTTGAGCTGGCTAGATTAGCCAGCCAATCTTTTGTATGTCTGTACGTTTCCATTTGAGTATCCTGAAAACGGGCTTTTCAGCATGGTGCGTACATATTAAATAGTAGGAGTGCATAGTGGCCCGTATAGCAGGCATTAACATTCCTGATCACAAACATACCGTAATCGCATTAACTGCCATTTTCGGTATCGGCAAGACCCGCTCTAAAGCCATCTGTGCTGACACGGGTATCGCTGAAAATGTTAAGATCAGTGAGCTGTCTGAAGAACAAATTGAATCCCTGCGTGAAGCGGTAGGTAAATTTGTCGTTGAAGGTGATCTGCGCCGTGAAATCACCCTGAGCATCAAGCGTCTGATGGACCTTGGTTGCTATCGTGGTTTACGCCATCGTCGTGGTCTTCCGGTTCGCGGTCAGCGTACTAAGACCAACGCACGTACCCGTAAGGGTCCGCGTAAACCGATCAAGAAATAATCGGGGTGATTGAATAATGGCAAAGGCACCAGTTCGTGCACGTAAGCGTGTAAGAAAACAAGTCTCTGATGGCGTGGCTCATGTCCATGCTTCTTTTAACAACACCATCGTTACCATTACCGATCGTCAAGGTAACGCGCTGGGTTGGGCAACAGCCGGTGGTTCCGGTTTCCGTGGTTCTCGCAAATCCACTCCGTTCGCAGCTCAGGTTGCAGCAGAGCGTTGCGCTGAAGCCGTAAAAGAATACGGCATCAAGAATCTGGAAGTTATGGTCAAAGGTCCGGGTCCAGGTCGCGAATCTACTATTCGTGCACTGAACGCCGCTGGTTTCCGCATCACTAATATTACTGATGTGACTCCGATCCCTCATAACGGTTGTCGTCCGCCGAAAAAACGTCGCGTATAACGCGTTCGTTTCTAGGATTGTTGGAGAAAGAAAATGGCAAGATATTTGGGTCCTAAGCTCAAGCTGAGCCGTCGTGAGGGCACAGACCTGTTCCTTAAGTCTGGCGTTCGCGCGATCGATACCAAGTGTAAAATTGAACAAGCTCCTGGCCAGCACGGTGCGCGTAAACCGCGTCTGTCTGACTATGGTGTGCAGTTGCGTGAAAAGCAAAAAGTTCGCCGTATGTACGGTGTGCTGGAGCGTCAGTTCCGTAACTATTATAAAGAAGCAGCGCGTCTGAAAGGCAACACCGGTGAAAACCTGTTGACTCTGCTGGAAGGTCGTCTGGACAACGTTGTATACCGTATGGGCTTCGGCGCGACTCGTGCTGAATCACGTCAGCTGGTTAGCCACAAAGCTATCATGGTAAACGGTCGTGTTGTTAACATCGCTTCTTATCAGGTTAAAGCGAATGACGTTGTCAGCATTCGTGAGAAAGCGAAAAAGCAATCTCGCGTGAAAGCCGCTCTGGAGCTGGCTGAGCAGCGTGAAAAGCCAACCTGGCTGGAAGTTGATGCTGGCAAGATGGAAGGTACGTTCAAGCGTCTGCCGGAACGTTCTGATCTGTCTGCGGACATTAACGAACACCTGATCGTCGAGCTTTACTCCAAGTAAAGCTTAGTACCAAAGAGAGGACACAATGCAGGGTTCTGTGACAGAGTTTCTAAAACCGCGCCTGGTCGATATCGAGCAAGTGAGTTCGACGCACGCCAAGGTGACCCTTGAACCTTTAGAGCGTGGCTTTGGCCATACTCTAGGTAACGCACTGCGCCGTATTCTGCTCTCATCGATGCCGGGTTGCGCGGTGACCGAGGTTGAGATTGATGGTGTACTTCATGAGTACAGCACCAAAGAAGGCGTTCAGGAAGATATCCTTGAAATCCTGCTCAACCTGAAAGGGCTGGCGGTGAGAGTTCAGGGTAAAGATGAAGTCATCCTTACTTTGAACAAATCTGGCATTGGCCCTGTGACCGCAGCCGACATTACCCATGACGGTGATGTCGAAATCGTCAAGCCGCAACATGTGATCTGCCACCTGACCGATGAGAACGCAGCTATTAGCATGCGTATCAAAGTTCAGCGCGGTCGCGGTTATGTGCCGGCTTCTGCCCGAATTCATTCGGAAGAAGATGAGCGCCCAATCGGCCGTCTGCTGGTCGACGCATGCTACAGCCCGGTAGAGCGTATTGCCTACAATGTTGAAGCAGCGCGTGTAGAACAGCGTACCGACCTGGACAAGCTGGTCATCGAAATGGAAACCAACGGCACAATCGATCCTGAAGAGGCGATTCGTCGTGCGGCAACCATCCTGGCAGAACAACTGGAAGCTTTCGTTGACTTACGTGATGTACGTCAGCCGGAAGTGAAAGAAGAGAAACCAGAATTCGATCCGATCCTGCTGCGCCCTGTTGACGATCTCGAATTGACTGTCCGCTCTGCTAACTGCCTCAAGGCAGAAGCTATCCACTATATCGGTGATCTGGTACAGCGTACCGAGGTTGAGTTGCTGAAAACGCCGAACCTGGGTAAAAAATCTCTTACCGAGATTAAAGACGTGCTGGCTTCACGTGGTTTGTCTCTGGGCATGCGCCTGGAAAACTGGCCACCGGCAAGCATTGCTGACGAGTAACCGGATCACAGGTTAAGGTTTTACTGAGAAGGATAAGGTCATGCGCCATCGTAAGAGTGGTCGTCAACTGAACCGCAACAGCAGCCATCGCCAGGCTATGTTCCGTAACATGGCTGGTTCGCTGGTTCGTCATGAAATCATCAAGACGACCCTGCCGAAAGCGAAAGAACTGCGTCGCGTAGTTGAGCCGCTGATTACTCTTGCCAAGACTGATAGCGTTGCTAATCGTCGTCTGGCATTCGCCCGCACTCGTGATAACGAGATCGTGGCAAAACTGTTTAACGAGCTGGGCCCGCGTTTCGCGAGCCGCGCCGGTGGTTACACTCGTATTATGAAGTGTGGCTTCCGTGCAGGCGACAACGCGCCGATGGCATACATCGAGCTGGTTGATCGCTCTGAATCGAAAGCAGAAGCTGCTGCAGAGTAATCTGTAGTAACGTAAAAAAACCCGCTCCGGCGGGTTTTTTTATATCCTCCCTATTCCTGCTTGTTTACAATATCTGCATTCTTTTGTTCATCGCCGGAGCCGTATTATGTGGTTACTGGATCAGTGGGCAGAACGCCATATTCTTGATGCACAGCGCAAAGGTGAATTGGATAATCTTCCGGGAAGTGGCGAACCACTGATTCTGGATGATGATTCACATGTGCCGTCCGAGCTACGCGCAGGTTATCGACTACTCAAGAATGCGGGTTGTTTACCTCCCGAACTTGAAAATCGTAAAGAAGCCGTGATGCTAAATGACTTACTTAAAGGCGTTCAGGAGTGCGATCCCCGCTATGCTGAGCTGAGCCGTCGTCTTGCGCTGCTCGAGCTAAAGCTGCGGCAGGCGGGCTTAAATACTGACTTCCTGCGTGGGGATTACGCTGATAAGTTGCTGCATAAGATTAATGAGGAGTAATCATGTACCGCATAGGTGAACTGGCTAAATTGGCTGACGTTACTCCTGATACCATCCGCTATTATGAAAAACAGCAGATGATGGATCATAACGTGCGTACGGAAGGTGGATTTCGTCTCTATTCGGATAACGACCTGCAGAGACTGCGTTTTATCCGCTATGCCAGGCAGCTGGGTTTTACGCTGGAATCGATCCGCGAACTTCTCTCGATCCGCATCGATCCGGAACATCATACCTGTCAGGAATCTAAAGGCATCGTGCAGGCTCGTTTGAGTGAAGTGGAATCCCGTATTAAGGAACTCCAGGCTATGCGTCGTTCCTTACAGCGGCTCAATGATGCTTGCTGCGGCACAGCGCACAGCAGTGTCTATTGTTCCATTCTTGAAGCGCTCGAGCAGGGCGCCAGTAACAGAAATACCGGGCGTTGATTTATTCAGCATTCACGTCTACACTCACGCCGATTTCATTTACCAATCTGGAGATTTTATGAGCCGCTATCAGCACACTAAAGGGCAGATAAAAGATAATGCCATCGAGGCCTTGCTTCATGACCCGTTATTCAGGCAACGAGTGGAAAAGAATAAAAAGGGGAAAGGCAGTTATCAAAGAAAAGCAAAACATGCGGGGCGGGATGGTCGGGAGGCCAGTGGCAAGAAAGTGATTAACTTTTTTACCACTGGCCTTCTGGTTTTAAAGCCTTTTAAGGGCGATTGTTCTGTTCTTTCAACAGGTCACGAATTTCGCTAAGCAGGACTTCTTCTTTAGTCGGAGCAGGTGGTGCTGCCGGTGCCTCTTCTTTTTTCCTGTTCAATTTGTTCATCAGTTTGATTGCCATAAAAATAGCAAAAGCCACGATAATAAAATCGAATACATTCTGGATGAATACGCCATAGTGCATTACGACAGCGGGAATGTCGCCCTGGGCATCTCGCAGCGTTACAGCAAACTGTTTAAAGTCAATTCCGCCGATGAGCAAGCCTAGCGGCGGCATAATAATATCGGCAACCAACGACGATACGATTTTACCAAATGCTGCACCAATGATGACACCGACTGCCAGATCAACCACGTTCCCGCGCATCGCAAATTCGCGAAATTCTTTTAAAAAACTCATTTTATTCTCCTTGAGCCAGCGAACACTGATAAGTTTAACAAATGTATTCCTATTTTCCATTATTAGGAAATAATTGCAGGAAAATATTATCCTTTGATATATAAGGGATAAAAGAAAGGCGTCTTGTCGACGCCTGATAACTACAGAAAGAAAGGGCTTGGCTGGAATAGCCTCTCCACATCAGAGATGAATTTTTTGTCAGTCAGGAACATAACTACATGATCCCCTTGCTCAATGCGCAGATTGTTATTCGCTATCATGACATCATTACCGCGTACAACTGCGCCAATAATTGTTCCTGGCGGAAGTTTAATCTCATCAATCGAACGTCCAACAACCCGTGAAGTGCTTTCGTCTCCGTGCGCCACTGCTTCAATGGCCTCAGCGACGCCGCGGCGCAGCGAGGAAACACCAACAATATCCGCTTTGCGGACATGGCTGAGCAGCGCGGATATGGTTGCCTGCTGCGGTGATATTGCAATGTCGATCACGCTCCCCTGGACAAGATCGACGTAAGCCCGTCGCTGGATCAGTACCATGACTTTTTTGGCGCCCATTCGCTTCGCGAGCATGGCAGACATGATATTGGCTTCATCATCGTTGGTTACAGCGATAAAAAGATCAACTTGATCGATATGTTCTTCAGCCAGTAATTCTTGATCTGAAGCATCGCCGTAGAAGACGATGGTATTCTGCAGCTTTTCTGCAAGCTCTGCGGCACGCTGTTGATTACGTTCAATGAGTTTGACGCTGTAATCTTTCTCCAGCTTATGGGCGAGCCCGGCGCCAATGTTTCCGCCGCCGACCAGCATGATGCGTTTATAAGGCTTTTCCAGACGCTGAAGCTCGCTCATGACTGCTCGAATGTGCTGCGAAGCGGCGATAAAGAACACCTCATCCCCGGCCTCTACAATTGTTGAGCCCTGGGGTCTGATAGGACGATCGTGGCGGAAAATGGCCGCTACGCGTGTATCAATATGCGGCATATGTTCGCGCATAGTCGAAAGCGCATTTCCCACCAAAGGACCGCCATAATAGGCTTTAACGACCGCCAGGCTGACCTTTCCTTCAGCAAAATTGACAACCTGCAAAGCGCCTGGATACTCGATCAGCCGGTAAATACTATCAATTACCAGCTGCTCAGGTGCGATAAGGTGATCTATAGGAACCGCTTCTGAATGGAAAAGTTTGTCGGCATCGCGAACATAATCCGGCGAACGGATGCGAGCAATACGATTTGGCGTATTAAACAGCGAATAGGCAACCTGGCAGGCCACCATATTGGTTTCATCGGAGCTGGTCACCGCAACCAGCATGTCGGCATCATCCGCACCGGCCTCACGTAACACGCGCGGATGCGAGCCATGCCCCTGAACCACCCGGAGATCAAATTTATCCTGAAGACTACGAAGGCGGTCGCCATTCGTGTCGACCAGAGTAATATCGTTGTTCTCTCCGACGAGATTTTCCGCCAGAGTTCCGCCGACCTGTCCTGCGCCCAATATGATAATTTTCATCAGTCGCGACTCGTTATCTCATCACTTTTTGATTAGCTTAGCGTAAAAGAAGCCGTCACCTTCTTCAGCACCAGGCAAATTTTGTTGGCCTGGTAACTCTGGCGTTCCGGTTTCGCTGAGTACCGCATCCGCCGTTCGTTGCAGAAAGGCTTTAATTTGCAGGCTATTCTCCTCTGGTAATACGGAGCACGTCGCGTAAACCAGGGTTCCGCCGGATTTCAGGTGCGGCCATACGGCATCCAGAATTTCCGACTGAAGCTGGGCCAGTTCTGCGATATCGCGATCCCGGCGCAGCCATTTGATATCCGGGTGACGGCGAATAACACCGCTAGCGGAACAAGGCGCATCCAGCAGGATACGATCGAACTGTTGTTCGCCGCACCACTGTGATGGATGGCGTCCATCACCCTGTTTGACGGTTGCCTTCATTCCCAGTCGCTTCAGGTTGTCATAGACGCGGGAGAGCCGCTGCTCGTCAATATCGATGGCGAGAACCTGTGCTTCGGGAGCCGCTTCGAGAATATGCGTGGTTTTACCGCCCGGAGCGGCGCAGAGATCCAGAATTTGCTCGCCGTTTTTGGGGGCGAGGAATGTGACGCAACCCTGAGCGGAGGCATCCTGAACGGTAACCCAGCCTTCTTCAAACCCTGGCAGTGCATGGACTGGTACCGGTGTTTCCATGCGTACAGCGTCAGGATAAGCGGAATGCGTAAACCCTGACATACCCGCCTCTTCCAGCAATGCCAGCCAGCTGTCGCGCGTGTGATGGAGACGATTCACGCGCAACCACATTGGCGGACGCTGGTTGTTCGCATCCACGATGGCTTCCCACCGCGCTGGATACGCTTTCTGCAGACGTTTTAATAACCAGCCTGGGTGTAAGAAGCGAATGTCGCTACGAGAAAATTCAGACAACAGCTCTTCCTGCTGGCGCTGAAACTGGCGCAATACGCCGTTAATCAACCCTTTAAGCTGTGGACGTTTAATCGCGACTGCGCCTTCAACCGTTTCCGCCAGTGCGGCATGCGGTGGGATACGCGTATAGAGCAGTTGATATAAGCCCACCATAATCAGGTAGTGAACGATACGCTGCTTACCCGTCATCGGACGAGACATTAGCTTATTGATTAGCCAGTCTAATTGCGAAAGCGTACGCAGCACGCCAAAGCATAGTTCCTGAAGCAGCGCTTTATCTTTATCGGATACTTTTTGCTGCAGTGAGGGCAGAACGTTGCTTAGTGATTGCCCTTGTTCGAGAACCTGTTCAACGGCCTGCGCTGCCAGGCTACGTAAATTGAGTTGTTTTTTCATAAACACAAAAATAAAAATGCCCGGCAACACCGGGCGTATTAAGAAGGGGCCGTCAGACCAGACGGTTGCCAGGAGCGAACCATTCCCGGCGCGAGTTTAAAAGATCCTGGGCGCTCATTGCTTTTTTACCGGCCGGCTGCAGCGAGAGTAGATTCAGAATACCGTCGCTGGTTGCTACCTGAATCCCCTGTTTTGTCGCTTCAATGATGGTCCCCGGTTCGGCAGCTGTGGCCGTATTGATAACCGATGCCTGCCAGACTTTTATCGGCTGGCCATCAATTTCTATCCAGCTCATAGGCCACGGATTAAAGGCGCGAATGCAGCGTTCTAACTGAGCAGCGGAAAGAGACCAGTCGATACGCGCCTCTTCTTTGCTGAGTTTTTGTGCATGGGTAACCAGCGCTTCATCCTGAACGACCGGTTTTGCGGTACCCGCGGCAAGCTGCTTAAGGGTTTCAATAAGCCCTTGCGGCCCCAGGTTAGCCAGTTTGTCATATAACGTTCCGCTGGTATCTTCTGCGGTGATGGGACACGCAAGCTTATACAGCATGTCGCCCGTATCAAGCCCGACATCCATCTGCATGATTGTTACACCGGTCTCGGTATCACCAGCCCACAGCGAACGTTGTATTGGCGCCGCTCCGCGCCAGCGTGGAAGCAGCGAACCATGAACGTTAATGCAGCCAAGGCGCGGCATATCCAGCACCGCTTTCGGCAAAAGCAGACCATAGGCTACGACCACCATGACGTCTGCATGCAGGTCAGAAACTAATTGCTGATTATCCTGCGGGCGTAACGAAGCTGGCTGAAATACCGGTATGCCTTTCTCCTGCGCCAGTACTTTAACCGGGCTGGGCATGAGTTTTTTACCCCGGCCAGCTGGACGGTCTGGTTGTGTAAACACGCCAACGACGTTATGTCCAGAGGAGAGCAGCGCGTCAAGATGACGCGCTGCAAAATCAGGAGTACCCGCAAAAATAATACGTAGTGAATCTGACACGTTAATTCTCGTCCTTAAGCTCGGGCATTCAGGCGGTCAAGTTTCTCAACTTTTTGACGAATGCGTTGTTGCTTGAGCGGAGACAGATAATCGATGAACAGCTTACCAACGAGATGATCCATCTCATGCTGAATACAGATTGCCAGCAGACCGTCAGCTTCCAGTTCAAACGATTTTCCTTCGCGATCGAGCGCGCGGATTTTCACTTTTTCTGCACGCGGCACTAAAGCGCGTTGTTCAGGAATAGAGAGACAGCCCTCTTCAATGCCGGTCTCTCCGCTCTTTTCCAGCAGCTCCGGGTTGATTAATACCAGCTGCTCATCACGATTTTCCGATACATCAATAACGATGATCCGCTGATGGATATCCACCTGCGTTGCGGCAAGACCAATACCTTCTTCAGCGTACATCGTCTCGAACATATCATCGACGATACGCTGAATTTCCGCATTTACTTCTTCAACCGGCTTTGCGACTTTGCGAAGGCGCTCGTCCGGAATATGTAACACTTGCAAAACTGACATAGTTATCCAGAGTTGTGTTCAGGAGTTGGAAAGATTATTACCTCTATTCTAGACAAAACCCCCTGCAATTGACAGTCTCGCTGTCCAATCGCAATGATTGTTAAAGTCGCTTGTGGCAGGGGGATGGGGATGACGCCGAAGGAAATTTGGATACGTTTGATGAGAGTGAGCAGCCTGTATGGCGACAGTGCTGTCAACGTCGCTCGTCAGTTATGTTCATCTCCGACGTTAGATCATGAGAATTTACGAGCCTGTGGTTTGAATCTGGCGCAATCGAAGCACTTTCTTAGCGTTAACCAATGCGAGATTGATTCCACTCTGCAGTGGCTCGAGCAGCCGAGTTGCTATCTACTCACCGTCGAAGATCTGCTGTACCCACCTCAATTGCGGGCTATTGTGGATTTTCCCGGTGCCCTTTTTGTCTATGGAGATACTTCGCTACTTAGTAGCCGGCAGCTGTCAGTTATCGGAAGTCGAGCGCATTCGTGGTATGGCGCCCGCTGGGGGAAATTATTTAGCGAAGCTTTAGCGGGTTATGGCATTACGATCACTAGCGGTCTGGCTCTTGGCATCGATGGGATCGCCCATCGTGGTGCGCTGGAAGGCAAGGGTAAAACGGTTGCCGTTTTAGGGAACGGGTTACGCGAAATCTATCCTCGTCGCCATCAGGCGCTGGCGGAGCAGATAATTCGCAACGGTGGAGCCGTAATTTCTGAATTTCCACTTTTTACTCCGCCTTTGCCGGGGAATTTTCCCCGGCGTAATCGGATTATCAGCGGCCTGAGCGCCGGTGTGTTAGTTGTTGAGGCCGCACTGAAAAGCGGTTCGCTAGTGACAGTTCGTTATGCTCTGGAGCAGGGAAGGGATGTATTTGCCCTGCCCGGGCCAATTGGCAGTCCTGGCTCGGAAGGACCCCATTGGCTCATTAAGCAGGGAGCGATTCCCGTAACGGCGCCTGAAGACATCATTGAATACTGGCGGGATGATCTACAGTACATTGTTCCCAAGCCGGATGGCGCAAATAATTGCGCGAATCTGCCTTCTGTAGCATTGCCATTTCCAGAGCTCCTGGCTAACGTAGGAGATGAGGTAACACCTGTTGACGTTGTCGCTGAACGTGCCGGCCAATCTGTGCCAGTAACCGTAGCCCAGCTACTTGAACTGGAGTTAGCAGGCTGGATCGCAGCTGTACCCGGCGGCTATGTCCGATTAAGGAGGGCAAGCCATGTTCGACGTACTCATGTATCTGTTTGAAACTTACATCCATAATGAAGCAGAAATGCGCGTGGATCAGGACAAGCTGACTCGGGATCTTACCGATGCCGGTTTTGAACGAGAAGATATCTATAACGCCCTGATGTGGCTTGAGAAACTGGCTGATTATCAGGAGGGGTTGGTTGCGCCTATGCAGCTTGCTTCCGATCCTCTCTCGCTACGAGTATATACGGACGAGGAGTGTCAGCGTCTTGATGCGAGTTGCCGGGGGTTCTTACTGTTCCTTGAGCAAATTCAGGTGTTGAACCTCGAAACACGGGAAATGGTGATAGAGCGTGCGCTGGCGCTGGATACGGCGGAGTTCGATCTGGAGGATCTCAAATGGGTGATTCTGATGGTGCTGTTCAATATTCCCGGTTGCGAAAATGCCTACCAGCAAATGGAAGAATTACTCTTTGAAGTAAATGAAGGTATGCTGCATTAACTTTTTTGCTGCGACATTAGAATTGTTATGACCAAAACAGCGCTGTTTTCGGTGCGTAAAAACGAACCCTGCCCGCAGTGTGGGGCTGAACTGGTGATACGCTCCGGGAAGCACGGGCCTTTTCTCGGCTGTTCGCATTATCCTGACTGTGACTATGTCCGTCCCCTTAAAAGCCAGGCGGACGGACATATCGTCAAAGTTCTGGAGGGGCAAACGTGTCCGTCTTGCGGCTCTGTGCTGGTGCTACGGCAGGGACGTTTTGGTATGTTTATCGGGTGTAGTAGCTACCCTGATTGTGAACATACTGAATTGATTGATAAGCCAGATGAAACCGCAATACCCTGCCCGCAATGCGGACAAGGGCATCTGGTGCAGCGCCGTTCACGTTTTGGTAAAAACTTCCATTCCTGCGATCGTTACCCCGATTGCCAGTTCGTCATTAATTTCAAACCAGTAGCGGGCGAGTGCCCCGAGTGTCATTACCCGTTGCTAATCGAAAAGAAAACGGCTCAGGGCGTTAAGCGCTTTTGTGCCAGCAAACAATGTGGAAAGCCGATATCGGCGGAATAAATCTGTGAATAATAACCTGCCCTCCGAAGCCATCGTTCGTGCTGTGGAGCTTCTGAATAATCAACATGTCATCGCCTATCCTACGGAAGCCGTTTTTGGCGTCGGTTGCGATCCCGATAGCGAAAAGGCCGTCATGACTCTGCTTGCCCTTAAACAGCGTCCGGTTGAAAAAGGATTGATCCTGATCGCCGCTAGCTTTGAACAACTCAAGCCATACATTGACGATACGCGGCTTAGTAATGAGCAGCTCGCGGCTATTTTTTCCTGCTGGCCTGGTCCGGTGACGTTTGTCTTCCCCGCCTGTGCTTCAACGCCGCGTTGGTTGACTGGGCGCTTCAATTCATTGGCTGTCAGAGTTACCGATCATCCGCTGGTCGTTGAACTGTGCAAGGCTTACGGTAAGCCGCTGGTTTCAACCAGCGCAAATTTATCGGGCCAGCCACCTTGCCGCACGACCGAGGAAGTTTATACGCAGTTTGGCGCTGACTTTCCCGTCATTGATGGGGCAACGGGAGGACGTCAAAATCCATCTGAAATTCGTGATGCCTTGACGGGCGAACTCTTCCGCCAGGGATAATTCATGGAAACTTATGCCGTCTTCGGACATCCTATCGCCCATAGTAAATCGCCGTCTATCCATCGGCTTTTTGCACAGCAGCTGCAAATTGCGCATCCCTATGGACGTATCCTGGCTCCGCTCGATGATTTTGTTACCACGCTTGACGCCTTCTTTAATGAGGGTGGCAAGGGCGCTAACATCACCGTACCTTTTAAAGAAGAGGCCTTTGCGCGAGCTGACGAGTTAACCGAACGTGCAGCGCTGGCCGGCGCAGTTAATACGCTTAAACGGCTGGAAGACGGCCGGCTGCTTGGCGACAATACGGATGGCATCGGGCTCTTAAGCGATCTGGAACGGCTTGAGTTTATCAAACCTGGATGCCGGGTATTGCTTATTGGCGCGGGTGGCGCTTCACGTGGGGTATTGCTGCCCCTTTTATCTCTGGATTGCGCCGTTACTATTGTCAATCGTACCTTTTCTCGCGCTCATGAACTGGCTACGCTGTTTGCTCATACTGGCAGCGTCCGTGCTTTGGATATAGAAGCATCAGGCAATGAGGAATTTGATCTCATCATTAATGCGACATCCAGCGGCATTGACGGGGACGTTCCTGCAATTCCTGTGAGTTTAATTAACCCTCATGTCTGCTGCTATGACATGTTTTACCAGAAAGGTAGTACGCCTTTTTTATCCTTATGCCAGCAACACGGTGCGACAAAATGCGCTGATGGGTTAGGAATGCTGGTGGCGCAGGCTGCTCATGCGGTGCTGTTGTGGCACGGCATTCTGCCAGATATAACTCCAGTCATTGCCGCTTTACAGAAGGAGCTGAATGCATGAACCAGTCTATTCAGTTTCCTGACAGGGAAGTGTGGGATGAGGCGCACCAATGTATCGCTTTTCCGGTATTAGTAAACGGTATGCAGCTAACCTGCGCCTTAACGTCATTGGTGCTCAAGACGCGTTTTGGTGGGGAAGAACCTACGCAATGGCTGGCCGCATTTCGTGAACATCGCTGGGATCTGGAAGATGAAGCCCAGGTTCTGATTCTCGACCAGCAGGAAGATGCTCAAGGTTGGATCTGGTTTTCCTGAGTCAGGTAGTCACCCTTCCACTTTACATAGTTATTCGCTGAATATATGAGTCCGGCGATTTCCGCCTCCGTCAGGGGGCGTATCTGCTTTACAGGGTTGCCAAAGTAAAGGTAGCCACTCTCAAGGCGTTTATTCTGTGGTACCAGGCTGCCTGCGCCAATCATTATATCGTCTTCTACAATCACGCCATCCAACAGAATCGAACCCATGCCGACCAGCACACGGTTACCGATGGTGCAGCCGTGTAGCATGACCTTGTGGCCGACAGTGACATCATCGCCAATGATAAGTGGATTGCCTCGCGGGTTTGATGAAGACTTATGAGTAACATGTAAGACACTACCGTCCTGGATGTTAGTTCGAGCGCCTATTTCTACATAATTCACATCACCGCGAATCGCGACCAGCGGCCAGATACTGACATCATCAGCTATTCTGACGTCCCCGATCACTACGCTACTGGCGTCGATCATTACCCGTTGACCCGTTTTCGGGAATAACTCTTTATAGCGACGCAAACTGTTGGTCATAGTTACCTCAATAAAATAAGGGAGTGCAAAGACTTTGGGTGCTTTTGGGGCCTCCTGCAACCCTTTATTGTGGTAAAAATTGAACGAATTGCGCAAGAATGCTGCGAAGAGGCGGAAAAAGCATCACATGAAAAAAAAGATCGAAAAAAGGCTTGTGCAAAAAAATGGGATCCCTATAATGCGCTCCCACTGACACGGAACAACGGCTTACAGCCCGCCGGGTCA
>NZ_JBEAFR010000010.1:0-26158 GCF_040062315.1 Klebsiella sp. GW_Kp181 | reverse complement strand
ACACAACCCGCTACGGGGGAGACTTACCCGAAATCTGATTTATTCAACAAAGCCCCCTGCTTACTCAAAATCTATTCACACATGGTTACGTTTTGGGGAAATTATGAGGGGATCTCTCAGTGCTCAGCATGTTTGAGTGCTTTACTCGCCGCGGGTTGAGAAATATGTAAAACTTCAGCCGCACGCGTTAAGGAACCACAAGTCATTACAGCATAAAAGATATCGAGATGTCTTAATTTCATTCCATGTAGCCTACTGATTATTTATTTCTACGGACTATTCTAACGAATAAAGTATAAATAATCAGATATACTCGTCATAATTCAAATTTTGGTTTAGTTGTCACGAGAATTAATTCGTAAACGTGCAAGCTAAATAGATTGACTAGGGGAATATACGGGGTAAGAAAGCGGCTCGGCATACTGCCCTATAATAAATTGTTAGGAGAAGTACGCCGAGTAGTGTGTAGCTATTAGGTAAAGTATGTACCAATTTCAATAAATATTTTAATTAAGATACTGTTTGAAATATCAACAATAAAGGCACCGACCATAGGAACGACAAGGAAAGCTTTATGTGATGGTCCAAATGCTTTTGTGACTGTTTGCATATTCGCAATTGCTGTTGGTGTTGCTCCCATACCAAAGCCACAGTGACCCGCGCTGATCACGACAGCATCATAATCTTTGCCCATCATTTTGAAGGTGACAAAGCAGGCAAATAGCACCATGACAACAGTTTGTACAGCAATGATAATTAATACTGGCCCTGCCATGCTTGCCAATTGACCAAATTTTAATGACATTAACGCCATTGCCAAGAAAAGCGATAAAGCAACGCTACCTAATACATCGACGGTCGGCTCAAACACTTCGTGTTTAAATACATGAGTCAGTGTATTACGGATAATAATACCGACAAATAAACACCAGACAAAAGTAGGCAGTTGCAGAAAAGTATCTTTAAACAATGCACTGATATAGCCACCAACAACAATACAGATAATCAGCATTGAAATGGTTTCAATAACGTTATTTGCATTGATTTTTCTTTTGACGCTTGGTTGCTCAAAAGCTTCAACGATAGTGTCGCGCTCTTGCTCGGTTGTTTTAGGAATAGAGACCTTTTTCAAAAGATGACGGGCAACAGGGCCGCCAACTAAACCACCCAACACTAATCCAAGTGTTGCACAAGCCATCGCTAATTCAACGGCGCCTGTTACATCATATTTATCAGCGAGAATAGGGCCCCATGCTCCGGCATTACCATGACCACCTGTTAGAGTAATTGAACCTGCAATTAAGCCAATAAATGGACTTTCATTCATCATGACAGCCATACTCATGCCGACAGTATTTTGAATGGCGATTAGGATCGTTACTGCAATAGTTAATAGAACTAACGGCTTTCCTCCTTTAATCAGTCGAGAAAAGTCAGAACTTAGCCCGATAGAGGAAAAGAATGTGAGCATTAATAAACTTTGCAATGAAGCATCAAAAGTAAACGAATAACCTGATGTTTTATCAATAATTAACAGAACAATTGCAACAATAAAGCCACCAACGACGGCTTCTGGTATGTGGTTTTTTTGTAGGAACGGGGTAAATTTTACGACAAACATTCCTATGAGTAGCGCGATACATGCGACTAATAATGTATAACTGGCATCTAGGATCATTTTTTTACCTCTATTAGTTTACCAGAATTTTCACTATAACAATTTAACAATAGTGAAAAATGAAGTTACTTTGGTTAACTAATCTTTAACAATGAGTTTTATTAGGGTATCCATAACTTTTAGTTAATAGGGTCATAATTTTAGTGTGATCTTAATCATGAAATATTAAAAAGATTAAAATAACAACAATGGTATTTAATGATGGGTAAACCTAAATACCATGCGGGATCCGCACTATTTTCGGTGATAGCAAAAAATAAAAAAGTATAAATAATAAACAAAATTATAAGAGAAGGAGAACATGATAAGCGCAGGCCGAGCAATTTAAAGAAGTGTGATATACAACATAAAACAGCAGCATGACCTTTCTATATTTCGTTGCTTATCGAAGTGTTAATTTTCGGGTGGATTACTCTGTTTGTTGATTAATAACGGAGAAAAATATGATTGCTGTAATATTTGAGGTGCAAATACAACCCGACCAACAAACTCGCTATTTGACTTTAGCTGAGGAGTTAAGACCACTATTAAGTCATGTAGCTGGTTTTATTTCAATTGAACGTTTTCAAAGTCTAGCTACAGAAGGAAAAATGTTATCGCTATCTTGGTGGGAAAACGAATACGCAGTTCTGCAATGGAAAAATCATGTTTTACATGCGAAAGCTCAACAAGAAGGGCGAGAGTCAATATTTGATTTTTACAAAATTAGTATTGCTCATATTACTCGCGAATATTCATTTAAAAAGGACAAGGATAATGTTTGATGTTCACGTTGTTTTAGATAATCAAATAGGACAATTAGCATTACTAGGAAAAACATTAGGTAATAAAGGTATTGGATTGGAAGGGGGAGGGATATTTACGGTTGGTGATGAATGCCATGCTCATTTTCTTGTTGAACAAGGAAAGGAAGCTAAAATAGCGCTAGAGCAAGCTGGACTGTTAGTACTTGCGATCCGGACACCATTAATTCGTAAGTTAAAACAGGAAAAACCGGGGGAACTTGGCGAAATAGCACGAGTATTGGCGGAGAATAACATTAATATTTTAGTGCAATACAGTGACCATGCTAACCAACTGATATTAATAACGGACAATGATAGTATGGCTGCATCTGTTACGCTCCCTTGGGCAATAAAGTGAACTTGCGATGGCTAATTTAATACGAAAAGAGGTTACCTTTGAGTCCTCAATAGCCGCGATAGGGGCGGCTATGTCTGACATTTCACGAGTTAAAATACTCAGTGCTTTGATGGATGGGCGAGCTTGGACGGCCACTGAGCTAAGTTCTGTGGCGAATATATCAGCTTCAACGGCGAGCAGTCATTTATCTAAATTATTAGATTGCCAGCTAATCACAGTAGTAGCTCAAGGCAAGCATCGTTATTTTCGGCTAGCAGGAAAAGATATTGCTGAATTGATGGAAAGTATGATGGGGATCTCCTTAAACCATGGCGTACATGCCAAAGTTTCCACGCCAGTGCATTTACGAAAAGCACGTACTTGCTATGATCATTTAGCTGGCGAAGTTGCCGTTAAGATCTATGATTCCCTTTGTCAACAGCAATGGATCACTGAAAATGGTTCAATGATCACATTAAGTGGTATTCAATATTTTCATGAAATGGGAATTGACGTTCCTTCCAAACATTCACGTAAAATCTGTTGTGCGTGTTTAGATTGGAGTGAACGCCGTTTCCATTTAGGTGGGTACGTTGGAGCCGCATTATTTTCGCTTTATGAATCTAAAGGGTGGTTAACTCGACATCTTGGTTACCGTGAAGTTACCATCACGGAAAAAGGTTATGCTGCTTTTAAGACCCACTTTCACATTTAAGTTGTTTTTCTAATCCGCATATGATCAATTCAAGGCCGAATAAGAAGGCTGGCTCTGCACCTTGGTGATCAAATAATTCGATAGCTTGTCGTAATAATGGCGGCATACTATCAGTAGTAGGTGTTTCCCTTTCTTCTTTAGCGACTTGATGCTCTTGATCTTCCAATACGCAACCTAAAGTAAAATGCCCCACAGCGCTGAGTGCATATAATGCATTCTCTAGTGAAAAACCTTGTTGGCATAAAAAGGCTAATTGATTTTCGAGAGTTTCATACTGTTTTTCTGTAGGCCGTGTACCTAAATGTACTTTTGCTCCATCGCGATGACTTAGTAAAGCACATCTAAAACTTTTAGCGTTATTACGTAAAAAATCTTGCCAGCTTTCCCCTTCTAAAGGGCAAAAGTGAGTATGGTGCCTATCTAACATCTCAATGGCTAAGGCGTCGAGCAAAGCCCGCTTATTTTTTACATGCCAATACAATGTAGGCTGCTCTACACCTAGCTTCTGGGCGAGTTTACGGGTTGTTAAACCTTCGATTCCGACCTCATTAAGCAGCTCTAATGCGCTGTTAATCACTTTACTTTTATCTAATCTAGACATCATTAATTCCTAATTTTTGTTGACACTCTATCATTGATAGAGTTATTTTACCACTCCCTATCAGTGATAGAGAAAAGTGAAATGAATAGTTCGACAAAGATCGCATTGGTAATTACGTTACTCGATGCCATGGGGATTGGCCTTATCATGCCAGTCTTGCCAACGTTATTACGTGAATTTATTGCTTCGGAAGATATCGCTAACCACTTTGGCGTATTGCTTGCACTTTATGCGTTAATGCAGGTTATCTTTGCTCCTTGGCTTGGAAAAATGTCTGACCGATTTGGTCGGCGCCCAGTGCTGTTGTTGTCATTAATAGGCGCATCGCTGGATTACTTATTGCTGGCTTTTTCAAGTGCGCTTTGGATGCTGTATTTAGGCCGTTTGCTTTCAGGGATCACAGGAGCTACTGGGGCTGTCGCGGCATCGGTCATTGCCGATACCACCTCAGCTTCTCAACGCGTGAAGTGGTTCGGTTGGTTAGGGGCAAGTTTTGGGCTTGGTTTAATAGCGGGGCCTATTATTGGTGGTTTTGCAGGAGAGATTTCACCGCATAGTCCCTTTTTTATCGCTGCGTTGCTAAATATTGTCGCTTTCCTTGTGGTTATGTTTTGGTTCCGTGAAACCAAAAATACACGTGATAATACAGATACCGAAGTAGGGGTTGAGACGCAATCGAATTCGGTATACATCACTTTATTTAAAACGATGCCCATTTTGTTGATTATTTATTTTTCAGCGCAATTGATAGGCCAAATTCCCGCAACGGTGTGGGTGCTATTTACCGAAAATCGTTTTGGATGGAATAGCATGATGGTTGGCTTTTCATTAGCGGGTCTTGGTCTTTTACACTCAGTATTCCAAGCCTTTGTGGCAGGAAGAATAGCCACTAAATGGGGCGAAAAAACGGCAGTACTGCTCGGATTTATTGCAGATAGTAGTGCATTTGCCTTTTTAGCGTTTATATCTGAAGGTTGGTTAGTTTTCCCTGTTTTAATTTTATTGGCTGGTGGTGGGATCGCTTTACCTGCATTACAGGGAGTGATGTCTATCCAAACAAAGAGTCATCAGCAAGGTGCTTTACAGGGATTATTGGTGAGCCTTACCAATGCAACCGGTGTTATTGGCCCATTACTGTTTGCTGTTATTTATAATCATTCACTACCAATTTGGGATGGCTGGATTTGGATTATTGGTTTAGCGTTTTACTGTATTATTATCCTGCTATCGATGACCTTCATGTTAACCCCTCAAGCTCAGGGGAGTAAACAGGAGACAAGTGCTTAGTTATTTCGTCACCAAATGATGTTATTCCGCGAAATATAATGACCCTCTTGATAACCCAAGAGGGCATTTTTTACGATAAAGAAGATTTAGCTTCAAATAAAACCTATCTATTTTATTTATCTTTCAAGCTCAATAAAAAGCCGCGGTAAATAGCAATAAATTGGCCTTTTTTATCGGCAAGCTCTTTTAGGTTTTTCGCATGTATTGCGATATGCATAAACCAGCCATTGAGTAAGTTTTTAAGCACATCATCATCATAAGCTTTAAGTTGGTTCTCTTGGATCAATTTGCTGACAATGGCGTTTACCTTACCAGTAATGTATTCAAGGCTAATTTTTTCAAGTTCATTCCAACCAATGATTGGCATCACTTCTTGGATAGGGATAAGGTTTTTATTATTATCAATAATATAATCAAGATAATGTTCAAATATACTTTCTAAGGCAGACCAACCATTTGTTAAATCAGTTTTTGTTGTGATGTAGGCATCAATCATAATTAATTGCTGCTTATAACAGGCACTGAGTAATTGTTTTTTATTTTTAAAGTGATGATAAAAGGCACCTTTGGTCACCAACGCTTTTCCCGAGATCTCATCTATTGAAACAGCTTGATAGCCTTTTTCAACAAACAATATTCGTGCTGAGTTAACCAGTGATTGATAGGTACTCTTAAAATTTTCTTGTTGATGATTTTTATTTTCCATGATAGATTTAAAATAACATACCGTCAGTATGTTTATGGTATCATGATGATGTGGTCGTGACAATCTTAAGAACATTTAGGTTATTTTATGTATATTGAACAGCATTCTCGCTATCAAAATAAAGCTAATAACATCCAATTAAGATATGATGATAAGCAGTTTCATACAACGGTTATCAAAGATGTTCTATTATGGATTGAACATAATTTAGATCAGTCTTTACTGCTTGATGATGTGGCGAATAAAGCGGGTTATACCAAGTGGTATTTTCAGCGGCTGTTCAAAAAAGTAACAGGGGTCACACTGGCTAGCTATATTCGTGCTCGTCGTTTGACGAAAGCGGCTGTTGAGTTGAGGTTGACGAAAAAAACTATCCTTGAGATCGCATTAAAATATCAATTTGATTCCCAACAATCTTTTACACGTCGATTTAAGTACATTTTTAAGGTTACACCAAGTTATTATCGGCGTAATAAATTATGGGAATTGGAGGCAATGCACTGAGAGATCCCCTCATAATTTCCCCAAAGCGTAACCATGTGTGAATAAATTTTGAGCTAGTAGGGTTGCAGCCACGAGTAAGTCTTCCCTTGTTATTGTGTAGCCAGAATGCCGCAAAACTTCCATGCCTAAGCGAACTGTTGAGAGTACGTTTCGATTTCTGACTGTGTTAGCCTGGAAGTGCTTGTCCCAACCTTGTTTCTGAGCATGAACGCCCGCAAGTCAACATGTTAGTTGAAGCATCAGGGCGATTAGCAGCATGATATCAAAACGCTCTGAGCTGCTCGTTCGGCTATGGCGTAGGCCTAGTCCGTAGGCAGGACTTTTCAAGTCTCGGAAGGTTTCTTCAATCTGCATTCGCTTCGAATAGATATTAACAAGTTGTTTGGGTGTTCGAATTTCAACAGGTAAGTTAGTTGCTAGAACCCATGGCTCCTTTGCCGACGCTGAGTAGATTTTAGGTGACGGGTGGTGACAATGAGTCCGTGTCGAGCGCTGATTTTTTCGGCCTTTAGAGCGAGATTTATACAATAGAATTTGGCATGAGATTGGATTGCTTTTAGTCAGCCTCTTATAGCCTAAAGTCTTTGAGTGACTAGATGACATATCATGTAAGTTGCTGATAGGTTTCCAGTTTTCCGCTCCTAGGTCTGCATATTGTACTTTTCCTCTTACTCGACTTAACCAGTACCAACCCAGCTTCTCAACGGATTTATACCATGGCACTTTAAAGCCAGCATCACTGACAATGAGCGGTGTGGTGTTACTCGGTAGAATGCTCGCAAGGTCGGCTAGAAATTGGTCATGAGCTTTCTTTGAACATTGCTCTGAAAGCGGGAACGCTTTCTCATAAAGAGTAACAGAACGACCGTGTAGTGCGACTGAAGCTCGCAATACCATAAGTCGTTTTTGCTCACGAATATCAGACCAGTCAACAAGTACAATGGGCATCGTATTGCCCGAACAGATAAAGCTAGCATGCCAACGGTATACAGCGAGTCGCTCTTTGTGGAGGTGACGATTACCTAACAATCGGTCGATTCGTTTGATGTTATGTTTTGTTCTCGCTTTGGTTGGCAGGTTACGGCCAAGTTCGGTAAGAGTGAGAGTTTTACAGTCAAGTAATGCGTGGCAAGCCAACGTTAAGCTGTTGAGTCGTTTTAAGTGTAATTCGGGGCAGAATTGGTAAAGAGAGTCGTGTAAAATATCGAGTTCGCACATCTTGTTGTCTGATTATTGATTTTTCGCGAAACCATTTGATCATATGACAAGATGTGTATCCACCTTAACTTAATGATTTTTACCAAAATCATTAGGGGATTCATCAGAGCCTGATATGCCCAAGGTCTTCATCACTCAGCGTATAGTGCTTGAGCAAATCCGTCTGTGAAGTCGGCAAGCGCAACAGCGCGTCTTTCTGCCGATCGGTTAGAGTGACGCGACGCGGCATACATGTTCCTTTTTCAAAATCTGATAGCGTTCAAGACGCTTTGTTTATGAAGCTGGTTGAGATACATTTCCAGAGGTCAATGCAATCGTGGCCGAAGCGCCGCCTCAAACCAACGTTTGTGATACATGCTGATCGGATATGCCCGCGTCTCCAAAGCCGATGGCTCGCAGTCTCTCGACCTGCAGCACGACGCCTTGCGCGCCGCAGGTGTCGAACGGGACAATATCTATGATGATCTTGCTTCCGGCGGTCGTGATGATCGCCCTGGCTTGACTGCCTGCCTCAAGTCATTGCGTGACGGCGATGTGCTGGTGGTCTGGAAGCTCGATCGCCTCGGACGATCGCTTGCCCATCTGGTCAACACGGTGAAGGAGCTGTCAGACCGCAAGATCGGCCTGCGGGTTCTGACTGGAAAGGGCGCTCAGATCGACACCACGACTGCGTCCGGTCGCATGGTGTTCGGAATCTTCGCCACCTTGGCCGAGTTCGAGCGGGATCTGATCCGAGAGCGCACCATGGCGGGTCTCGCCTCCGCGAGAGCGCGCGGTCGCAAGGGCGGACGAAAATTCGCGCTCACCAAAGCTCAGGTGCGTCTCGCGCAAGCCGCCATGGCCCAGCGCGATACTTCAGTTTCCGATCTCTGCAAGGAACTCGGCATCGAGCGCGTCACTCTCTACCGATATGTCGGTCCCAAAGGCGAGCTCAGAGACCATGGAAAGCATGTTCTCGGACTTACGTAGTGGACTTGCCTCGGTTTCGTTCCGGTCTTTTTGAGAGCATTATTTGTTATCAAGGAGACCATATATGTCATTAAAGCATAGTGATGAATTTAAGCGTGATGCAGTTCGCATAGCACTCACTAGTGGCTTAACACGCCGTCAAGTTGCGTCAGATTTAAGTATTGGGCTTTCCACGCTTGGGAAATGGATCGCATCAATTTCCGATGAAACTAAAATTCCTACCCAAGACACTGATCTTCTGCGTGAGAATGAACGTTTACGCAAAGAGAACCGTATCCTTCGGGAGGAGAGGGAGATATTAAAAAAGGCAGCAATATTTTTCGCAGTACAAAAGCTGTGAGATTTCAGTTTATTACGGATTACCGTGGCTCTCTCTCACGTTCACGCATATGTCGTTTGATGGGCGTAACAGATCGTGGTTTACGTGCATGGAAACGCCGTCCTCCATCACTGCGCCAGCGTCGTGATCTTATACTTCTAGCGCATATACGTGAGCAGCATCGGTTGTGTTTGGGGAGCTATGGTAGGCCGCGTATGACAGAAGAGTTGAAAGCGCTGGGCCTGCAGGTTGGGCAGCGTCGGGTTGGACGTTTGATGCGCCAGAATAACATTACAGTTGTTCGAACGCGTAAATTCAAACGGACAACGGATAGTCATCATACCTTCAACATTGCACCGAACCTATTAAAACAAGACTTTAGCGCAAGCGCACCCAACCAGAAATGGGCAGGCGATATCACTTATGTTTGGACCAGAGAAGGATGGGTCTATCTTGCTGTTATCCTTGACCTGTATTCCCGTCGCGTGATTGGCTGGGCAACAGGTGATCGATTAAAGCAGGATCTTGCATTAAGGGCACTGAATATGGCGTTGGCTTTACGCAAACCACCACCGGGTTGTATTCAACACACAGACCGTGGGAGCCAATATTGCGCTCATGAATATCAAAAGCTACTGCTCAAACATCAATTGCTGCCGTCCATGAGCGGGAAAGGCAATTGTTTTGATAACTCCGCAGTAGAAAGCTTCTTTAAATCATTAAAGGCTGAGTTGATTTGGCGCAGACACTGGCAAACAAGGCGAGATATTGAGATTGCAATCTTCGAATATATAAATGGCTTTTATAATCCACGCCGAAGACATTCAACACTCGGCTGGAAATCGCCGGTGGCATTTGAGAAAAAAGCCGCTTAAAATGAGAGATAGACCGGAACACAACCGGTGCAAGTCCATAGCAACTCGTTTCTTTTCGCAGGTTGAGCCACCTCCGCGCTTCATCAGAAAACTGAAGGAACCTCCATTGAATCGAACTAATATTTTTTTTGGTGAATCGCATTCTGACTGGTTGCCTGTCAGAGGCGGAGAATCTGGTGATTTTGTTTTTCGACGTGGTGACGGGCATGCCTTCGCGAAAATCGCACCTGCTTCCCGCCGCGGTGAGCTCGCTGGAGAGCGTGACCGCCTCATTTGGCTCAAAGGTCGAGGTGTGGCTTGCCCCGAGGTGATCAACTGGCAGGAGGAACAGGAGGGTGCATGCTTGGTGATAACGGCAATTCCGGGAGTACCGGCGGCTGATCTGTCTGGAGCGGATTTGCTCAAAGCGTGGCCGTCAATGGGGCAGCAACTTGGCGCTGTTCACAGCCTATCGGTTGATCAATGTCCGTTTGAGCGCAGGCTGTCGCGAATGTTCGGACGCGCCGTTGATGTGGTGTCCCGCAATGCCGTCAATCCCGACTTCTTACCGGACGAGGACAAGAGTACGCCGCAGCTCGATCTTTTGGCTCGTGTCGAACGAGAGCTACCGGTGCGGCTCGACCAAGAGCGCACCGATATGGTTGTTTGCCATGGTGATCCCTGCATGCCGAACTTCATGGTGGACCCTAAAACTCTTCAATGCACGGGTCTGATCGACCTTGGGCGGCTCGGAACAGCAGATCGCTATGCCGATTTGGCACTCATGATTGCTAACGCCGAAGAGAACTGGGCAGCGCCAGATGAAGCAGAGCGCGCCTTCGCTGTCCTATTCAATGTATTGGGGATCGAAGCCCCCGACCGCGAACGCCTTGCCTTCTATCTGCGATTGGACCCTCTGACTTGGGGTTGATGTTCATGCCGCCTGTTTTTCCTGCTCATTGGCACGTTTCGCAACCTGTTCTCATTGCGGACACCTTTTCCAGCCTCGTTTGGAAAGTTTCATTGCCAGACGGGACTCCTGCAATCGTCAAGGGATTGAAACCTATAGAAGACATTGCTGATGAACTGCGCGGGGCCGACTATCTGGTATGGCGCAATGGGAGGGGAGCAGTCCGGTTGCTCGGTCGTGAGAACAATCTGATGTTGCTCGAATATGCCGGGGAGCGAATGCTCTCTCACATCGTTGCCGAGCACGGCGACTACCAGGCGACCGAAATTGCAGCGGAACTAATGGCGAAGCTGTATGCCGCATCTGAGGAACCCCTGCCTTCTGCCCTTCTCCCGATCCGGGATCGCTTTGCAGCTTTGTTTCAGCGGGCGCGCGATGATCAAAACGCAGGTTGTCAAACTGACTACGTCCACGCGGCGATTATAGCCGATCAAATGATGAGCAATGCCTCGGAACTGCGTGGGCTACATGGCGATCTGCATCATGAAAACATCATGTTCTCCAGTCGCGGCTGGCTGGTGATAGATCCCGTCGGTCTGGTCGGTGAAGTGGGCTTTGGTGCCGCCAATATGTTCTACGATCCGGCTGACAGAGACGACCTTTGTCTCGATCCTAGACGCATTGCACAGATGGCGGACGCATTCTCTCGTGCGCTGGACGTCGATCCGCGTCGCCTGCTCGACCAGGCGTACGCTTATGGGTGCCTTTCCGCAGCTTGGAACGCGGATGGAGAAGAGGAGCAACGCGATCTAGCTATCGCGGCCGCGATCAAGCAGGTGCGACAGACGTCATACTAGATATCAAGCGACTTCTCCTATCCCCTGGGAACACATCAATCTTACCGGAGAATATCGTTGGCCAAAGCCTTAGCGTAGGATTTCGCCCTCTCCCGCAAACGACCCCATCAGCAGCGCATCCAGTGCCAGCTCGCGCGACAGTGTCGGCTTCATCGACCAGCCCACCACATTACGGGCAAAAAGATCGATAACCACTGCCAGGTACAGCCAGCCCTGCCAGGTGCGGATGTAGGTGATGTCGGTGACCCACACCTGATTGGGCTTCACTACAGTAAATTCACGCCGCACGTGATTAGGCGCTATCAGTGACGGTCGTCCCCGGCTCCCGCGTGGCACTTTATAACCATGTATAGCCTGAATCCTGTTTTTCCTCATGATTTTGGCAACCCGGTTTCTGCTGCACACTTCGCCAATTTCGCGAAGATCGCCATGAACCCTGCGATAACCGTAAACTCCACCACTCAGCGTATAGGAGTCGCGGATGAGTTCCAGCAGTCGCTGGTTATCCTTTTCTCCGGCAGATACAGGGTTATGGAGCCAGACATAAAATCCGGCACGGGCAACCTTAAGGACCCGACACATTGTAACGATCGACCAGATTTCACGGTGATCGTTGATAAAGCGATACTTCAGTCGGGCTCCCTTGCAAAGTACCGCGCTGCCTTTTTCAGAATATCCCGCTCTTCCTCAGTGCGTTTAAGCTGTGCTTTCAGCCTGAGAATTTCTGTTCTGGCATCCAGTAAATCCTGTGCCTGCTGTCCACTGTTGTCAGGCTTAACAGCCCGGAGCCATTTATATAGGCTGTGCGCCGACACGCCGAGCCGTTCAGATACTTCAGCAATAGAATAGCCCCGCTCGGTGATCTGGCGGACGGCCTCTTCCTTAAATTCAGGGGTAAAACGTGATGTGCCCATAGACTCCTCCTATGCTCAAACTATAGGGCAGATTTGTCTACGGGCTCGGGGTCACTCCATTAAGTGATAACAGGTGTCTGGAAATATAGGGGCAAATCCAGTCGGGAGGATGCGTGATCTGATCCTTCAACTCAGCAAAAGTTCGATTTATTCAACAAAGCCCATTCATGTCTGTCGTCTCCGTCACGGAAATTATTACGGGATTATTTCACCCAGTCTTCCAGCACCAGGCCCGGGACCCGCGCAAACTCTCTCACATTGTTCGTCACCAGGATGGCGCCCGCCGCGATGGCGTGCCCGGCAATGGCCGTGTCATTCGGGCCGATCGGCGTCCCGGCTAGGCGCAGCGCCACCCGGATGTCCGTCGTGGCGTCCACCGCGGCGCGGTCCCAGGGCAGGACGGCATCGAGGCGCGCGCAGAACGCGTCGACCAGCTGAATATGGCGCGGCGAGGCCTTCGGGCCGGTGGCGCCGAAGCGCATCTCGGCATACGTCACGGCCGAGACCACAATGCGATCACCGCGCAGCACCGCCTGCTCCAGGCGCTTCAGCACCGCTGCCGGCTGCTCGCGCATGATGAACGAGCAGATGTTGGTGTCGAGCATCCAGGTTTTCTTCATGGCTCAAAGCGTCCTTCATCGCTGACCACATCCTCACGCTCCGCCATAAAGTCCGGATCGGCCCTGTCCAGCTGCGCGAACGAGCCCCAGGTCGGCCGGACGGGACGCAGAATGATGCTGTCCCCTTCCCGGACGATCTCCAGCTCGCTGACGCCATCAAAATCCAGGTCCCGGGGCAGACGGATGGCGCGGTTATTGCCGTTTTTAAATATTGAAACTGTGCGCATGGTTTTTCCTCATATGCTGAGTGTGCCAGGGAGTATTCCCGCATAGGTGAAGTATATGCCTGCAAGCCCGGCTTGTATAGGTGTTACATATGCAGATGGTAGGTATATGCGTATGCTTTGCCTATGCAGATGCCCGGCATATGGATATGTTACACCTATGTTGGTTTCTCACTTTTCCCGCTCAGATCCGAAAAAAGGCAGTTCCGGATCTGATTCAGCCCCGCCGGCGCGCAGCGGCCCGGAAACACAAGATGTAGCGGTGTTTCCAGCTGTCAGTGACCATATATGTTGTGCCCCTCCCCTGCCCCGTGACCGGCCGCTCACCACCCTGAAAGGGCGCTGTGGTTATTCCGTGTGCGTGGTACACTTCCGGAAACTGTGGAATAACATAAAAGTCGGATCCGGCCAGAGCGGCCGTCAGGTAATTTAATTACGTTGTTATATGGCTGCTTATTATTTTAGTATGTGAAAATCACTCTCGTGAAAGTCACTGTCGCGACAGAGTGGCACTCATCTGACGATGATTGAGGTGTGGTAAAATTGCACGGCTAACTATTCAACTGAGGAAAGGACATGTTTACTGCATTCAATGAGAGAAATGATTTCAGTTATGCTTTTGAAAAAATCCGTAATGCGATTTCCGCGCCAGGAGAAAATAATCTTTATGCTGCAACAGAATTAGGTCTTGGCATTCTGCTCCGTAAATACGAGCAGTTTCGCCAGGAACTGGATGCGGCCGGTGAGCTGGGAAACTGGGAATATGATCTCGATACCTACAATCACTGTATTGCGGTGCTGCAACGTTACTTCACCGGCAATCCATCCGGACTGACAGAACGTGATGCCCGGATTTACAGCCATTACCTGCAGACTGAGCACAAAAGGTTTGTGAAACTGGCTGAAGAGCTGGCTGCCGGCCGCTGACTACGGACAGAGGGCGGGATTTCTCAGGAATATAAAGGGGTAAATGATCAATGACTGATATACAGGCCGCAACTGAGAGTATAGTTGCTGCGACATCCCATCCGGTTTCCGTACAGCTGATTAATCAAGGGGCGGGGATCTGGGGAAACGTGGCAACCGGGCTTATCACTGGCCTGCTTACTGGGGGTATAACACTCACTGGCATCTGGCTGACACATTATTTCACGCTTAAGCGTGAGAGACAGGCGTCAGAAGATAAAATGAAAAAGGAACTGCATTACATTGCCACCGAGTTGGTATTCATGCTTGAACGGTATGCTGAGGGTTGTTTCCGGGTTGTGACGGATGACGGCCAGGATGATGATGCCCCCCAGCCTGAGAGAAAAGCTGTCACGAATTACCCTGAACTGAATCTGATCGATGTCTCCGGTGACTGGCGGACTTTAGAGCCACGTCTTATGTATCGCATCCGTGAACTGCCGGTGCTCCAGGATGAGGCCCACAGGGCAATTGCATATGCCGCCGAATACTCCGACCCTCCTTGGCATAAGGACTATTTCAGGGAACGGCAGTATCAGTTCACGCGCTTGGGCATCAACGCTGTCATTCTTGCCGTCCGTCTGCGCAAGGCAACCGGGATGCCCGAAACACGTCTTACAGGTCATGATGAATGGTCTGCAGTTTCCGTGTTTCGTAAAGTCTGGAGGCGCGAAAGAGCCCTGCGCGCTGCTGAAGCTACCCGCAACAGGGAGTGGAATCAATTAGTGATACCTGATGGAATGTCAAACCAATGAGCGGCCTCTTATCATATTCTCACCCGCAGCAGCCGGCGCAAATGCCGGTGGCCATTGACTATCCCGCCGCGCTGGCCCTGCGCCAGATGGCGCTCGTTCAAGATGAACTACCGAAATACCTGCTGGCACCGGAAGTCAGCGCCCTGCTCCATTATGTGCCCGATTTGCACCGCAAGATGCTGCTGGCAACCCTCTGGAACACCGGCGCACGTATCAACGAGGCGCTGGCGCTGACCCGGGGGGATTTTTCGCTGGTGCCACCGTATCCGTTCGTGCAGCTGGCCACGCTTAAGCAGCGCACCGAAAAAGCGGCCAGGACAGCCGGCCGAGCTCCCGCCGGTAGCCAGGCTCATCGTCTGGTTCCGCTTTCCGATCACCACTACGTCAGCCAGCTGCAGATGATGGTGGCCACCCTGAAAATTCCGCTGGAAAGACGCAACAAGCGTACCGGCAGAACAGAGAAAGCCCGCATCTGGGACATCACCGACCGGACAGTACGGACCTGGATTGGCGAAGCGGTTGAAGCGGCCGCCGTCGACGGGGTGACATTCTCGGTGCCGGTCACCCCGCATACGTTCCGCCACTCCTACGCGATGCATATGCTGTATGCCGGCATACCACTGAAGGTTTTGCAGAGCCTGATGGGCCACAAATCGATTAGCTCGACGGAAGTCTATACGAAGGTGTTCGCACTTGATGTTGCTGCGCGGCATCGAGTTCAGTTTCAGATGCCCGAAGCGGATGCGGTAGCCATGCTGAAAGGGAATATTTAAGTACTTAGGAGAATGATGCTGGCGAACGTCCTGCTCGCCGGGGAGGTCTGTCAGACGTTATCTGGACCAGCTGACGGGAATATCTGCTCTGTATTCCTCATACTGCTCATAGATCGCATGCTGAAGCATCGTAATACGTTCTGATAACCTGTTGGCGTCCGACATATGCCGCCATTCCCCCTCAATAGTGGTTTTCTGTCCATCCGGGAGATTGAGCGTGATCAATACCTTTGTATCACGAATAATCACCCCGTCAGTGAAAGAATTAAGACCACTCCTTACGGTATTATCTATCTGTATAGTTTCAAGTTTCATCTTGTTACCTCCTGTTGACCGGATCCCAAGCATAGATATCTGAATTCAAATTGCCTAGTGAAATGTCTGGATATGCCGCATTTTTCCCCTTATACAGCGAAGCTGGCCAAAGGCCAGCCCGCTTGGATTTATCGCTTTTGCCAGTAGATCAGCATGGCAAGGAACAGGATTGTTGCCCCCTGAGAAGCGGTCAGGAAAGTTTCCAGCAATGACATTATCGTAAAACTCCGCATTATTCAGGTGTGTGATTCAGGGGCCTTAGTCCCCCTTTTACAGGACGTAGTGTTCTGTCACGACGGAAGCCAGGGTTAATAAAAACGATTCGAATATGTCTGCAGGGACGATAGAAATCTTCGTGCGGGTTGTCTCGCTGTAGCCGGCTCTGGAGAGCGACTCGGGGGAGGAGTAGTATCTTCCGGCCACGGATATGATCGAGCCAGCAGTGCTCGCCGCAGTCGAGCGACAGGGCGAAGCCCCGAGTGAGCGAGGAAGCACCAGGGAACAAAACTTATAAATTCTGCTTACGCTCAATGCCTGAAAAATCACCTCCCCTCGGGGTTATCCACTTATCCACGGGCATATTTTTATAAAGTACTTTTTTATTCTTTTTCTTTATTTTACATCTTTTAGGGAGCCTGAAAGCCGCGTACAGTGCGGCCTGAGAGGGGGCCTGTATGGGCAACTGGTAAACATAATATGGGAAATTAATCACGTATCAGTGGGTTTTGTGTCAACAAGCTATGGGATACGCATCAACAAGCTATGGGAAAGAGGTCAAGTTCAGTTCTCAATTATCCACTTGTGGATAAAGTGCAGATTTTTCCGGTGGATAAGTATCGCGATAGCTTGCAATTTCTGTTTTCACTGTCATTATGGGTGGGTAAAAATTTACCCATAGGCATTGAAATGGATACTCAAGCACTCTTGCCAGCTACTAAAACGTTTAAAAAACGCGCCAGTATAAAGCAATCTAACGAATTGACCGAAGCTGCATATTACCTGCCTCTTCAGGCAAAACGTGTGCTGTGGTTATGCCTCATGCAGGCCTATTTTAATGACAGCCAGGAAGATGACTCTGACGTATTGCCGCTCTTCAAAATCAGCGTTTCCGATTACGTCAAATACTTCAATGTCGCTACGTCTGTCGCCAGTCGTGATGTGAAGGCTGGGGTAAATGCTCTGGGCGAATCAACGGTTACCTTTTATCCAAAAGAAGGTGAGTTTGAAGAAGTTAAACGTCCGTGGCTGGCTGAAGCAGGAATGAAGCGAGGCCGGGGTTCCTGGCAGATTGAATTTAACTACAAGGTCATGCCATTCCTGGTCGGCTTAACCTCCCAGTTCACTACCTATTCTCTCTATGACTGTGGCCAGCTTAATAGTGTTCGTGTCATCCGGCTTTATGAAAGCCTGTGTCAGTTCCGGAGCACTGGTGTCTGGATCACCACACATGACTGGTTATGTGAAAGGTTTATGCTCCCTGCCTCGCAGAAAAACAATATTGCTGAAATGAAGCGTACCTTCCTGGAACCTGCTCTGAAGAAAATTAATGAGAAGACGCCATTAAAGGTAACATATACCACTGAAGAAGATGGTCGCTTGCTGTTTAATTTTCTTGATAAAAAACAATAGTCTGTAATTTTTATTTCCTCCCCCCTTAGTTTGTTGCTGACATATGGGGGGATACTGAACTTGCTGTGTTTCCCATAGTGCTTGCCTAACTTGACCTGTTTCCCACACTCCCGACCGTCCGAGAAGTTGACCTGTTTCCCATAGTCCGGGCCGTCCGAGAAGCTGACCTGTTTCCCTTAGTCCGGGCCGTCCGCGAAGTTGACCTGTTCCCCACACTCCCGGCCGCCCGCGAAGTTGACCTGTTTCCCACAGTCCGGGCCGTCTGCAAAGTTGACCTGTTTCCCACAGTCCCGGCCGCCCGCGAAGTTGACCTGTTTCCCATAATCCGGGCCGTCCGCGAAGTTGACCTGTTCCCCACACTCCCGGCCGCCCGTGAAGTTGACCTGTTTCCCATAGTCCGGGCCGTCCGCGAAGTTGACCTGTTTCCCATAGTCCGGAGCGTCCATTAAAGTTGACCTGTTTCCCACAGAGGATGGAAAACTCTTCTTGTGCTGAGCGTAAGAGCTATCTGCCGGAACGGTTCCTCTTCGCTTCCTCGCCAGTTCGCTCGCTACGCTCGGTTACATGGCTGCGGCGAGCGCTGATACATAAGGCTCAGCATTGCACTGGTCGTAACTAAAATCAGAATCCTTCTGAATGACTCTCCTGTCTTGCAAGTTGAATACCTTTCTCAAAGCCCTTTTGTATGAGTTGCTGTTGATGGTCAAAAGTGCGTCTGCGTGTTGCTGCAGTGTGATTTAGTAGCACGCCCGTCGAGCTTCATCCCCCTTCTGTTGAGAGCGAAATCAAAACAATATGATTTTTTTCTTGCAACATGACACTTTTTGTTCAAAATGACAAAAAACGTCATGAGGTGATAAATGGACAATATTGAGCAGTTACGGAAAGTCGCTACACGTGCAGGTAAGCTTCTGACATCTTTGAGCGAAAGTATCCGACAGCAAAAAGAGGAATTGAAGCTTACCGAGTTCTATCAGGAATACAGCAAAGCCGCTCTGTATAAGCTGCCTAAGCTCAGTAAAGGCAGTGTTGAGTATGCTGTGTCCGAAATGGAAGCCGGTGGCTACATTTTTAAAAAGAAACCTTCTGGTAATACGATGAAATACGCGATGACGATTCAGAATGTCATCGATCTGTATAACCATCGTAAAGTACCGAAGTACAGGGATCGCTTCGATAAAGCCTTTACGATTTTTGTATGTAATCTTAAAGGTGGTGGTTCCAAGACAGTTTCTACCGCTTCATTATCACATGCTTTTCGAGCTCATCCTCAGCTTCTGTTCGAAGACCTGCGTATTCTGGCCATCGATTTCGATCCGCAGGCATCTCTGACAATGTTCCTGAGCCATGAGAATTCAGTGGGCTTGGTTGAAAATACGGCTGCTCAGGCCATGCTCCAGAACGTGTCTCGTGAAGAATTACTTTCCGATTTTATAGTACCGTCTATTATCCCTGGTGTTGATGTAATCCCCGCTTCCATTGACGATGCATTCCTTGCTGAAGGCTGGAAGGGATTGTGTGAAGAACATCTGCCAGGGAAAAATATTCATGCGGTGCTTAAAGAGAACATTATCGACAAGCTCCAGCATGACTACGACTTTATTTTCCTTGATAGTGGTCCTCACCTTGATGCGTTCCTGAAAAACTGCATTGGGGCGGCAGACCTGATGTTGACCCCTCTTCCACCGGCGACGGTTGATTTTCATTCTTCCCTGAAGTTTGTGGCCAGCCTCCCTGCCCTCATAGATTCCATCGAAATGGATGGGCACACCTGCAATCTCATCGGTAATGTCGGCTTCATGTCCAAGATCCTGAACAAGTCTGATCACAAAATTTGCCATAGTCAGGCCAAAGAGGTTTTCGGTGCCGATATGCTAGACATGGTTCTGCCAAGACTGGATGGTTTCGAACGTTGTGGGGAGACTTTTGACACAGTTATTTCAGCAAATCCAGCAACCTATGATGGAAGTACAGAGGCACTAAAAAGCGCAAAATCAGCAGCGGAAGACTTTGCGAAGGCAGTCTTTGATCGCATCGAGTTCATTCGTACTAACGGAGGTATGTGATGTCGAATGAGAAAAGAAAAACCATCGGCAGACAGTTAAATACCCAGGCGTCAATTGCGGAAATGACGGACACCGGTAGAAGCCAGGTATTTACCTTAAAAACCGGCAGGAAGGTAACGTTCAGGTTTGTTCGGGTGCCTGCATCTGAAGTTGAAAGTAAGACCTTCGTAAACCAGGAAAACAACGGAAGAGATCAACTTGCACTGACCAGGGAATCCCTGAAATCCATTATCCAGACGATTAAGTTTCAGCAGTTCTTTCCCTGTATTGGTATTAAGCAAAGTGAAAGGATTGAGATACTGGATGGTTCAAGACGGCGAGCCTCAGCAATTTTTGTCCGTACAGGCCTTGATGTAATGGTTACCGAAGAGCATTTATCAGCTGATGAAGCTCGCCAACTGGCTAAAGATATCCAGACAGCTAAAGAACATAATCTTCGGGAGATTGGCCTGAGATTGATCGCTCTTAAAGAGTCCGGATTTAATCAAAAGGAAATTGCTGAACTGGAGGGGTTATCTCAAGCTAAAGTTACCAGGGCGCTGCAGGCGGCGGCCGTACCGCAAGACTTGATTTCTCTGTTCCCGGTTCAGTCGGAGCTATCGTTTAGTGACTATAAACTTCTTTTAGAAGTTAATGAAAAACTCAGTGAAAAGGGATTAACGCCTGAAGAACTCATTCAGTCTGTATCAGCTCAGCTCGATGCAATTTTGAGTGAAGGCGAGCGACCAGAAGACGAACAGAAAGCCAGTATACTGAAGCTGATTTCTCAGGCATCTCAGGCATTGATAGATCCATCTCCCAAGGAAAAGTCAGTGGTTTCCCCACTCTGGTCTTTTGAAGAAAAGGACAAGTTCGCGCGTAAGCGTGTGAAAGGGCGTACGCTGACTTATGAGTTTAGCCGTATGTCAAAAGTGATTCAGGATGAACTGGACAAGGCTATCAACGAGGTCCTTGACAGAAATTTGAGTCAATAATTTCGCCATGGCGATTTCACATCTAACTTATTGTAATTAGGCAGTTTAGGCTGAGAATTTCAAGGTGAAATCGCCAAAGTTTTACGCCAGTTTCGCTGAAGGAATATCTGACCATCGTGTCGTATAAGCAGGAGAAAGCATCTCCCGTTTCATCTGCCATTCCGGGGCAATACCCCGCCCCGCAAACCATACTTTACCCAGCCCTGAGTTGTTGATCCCGTCCAGAACCTTCATCAGCTCAGCACTGTAAGGGCGTGGCGGGCGTTCGTCGAACAGCTGCAGCTGCGAAACGCCGGAGCCGGTGAAGTCATTCAGCATAACTCCGGCTTTGGCATACCGGTGCCCATCCCTCCAGATACGCTCCAGAGCCGTTGTAGCGGCTGCAATGATGTCCCTGGTGTCCTGAGTGGGTGTAAGAAGTTTTTCCGTAGCCACGTTGCCGTAGTAAGGCTCTTTAATGGCGAACGGAGACGTTTTGATGAAAACGGAAATATGCCGGCAATACTGGTGCTCTTTACGCAGTTTTTCAGAGGCCCGCTCTGCGTGCTGACAGATAGCCTGACGGAGTGACTCGTACTCCGTGATCTTCACGCCAAAACTGCGGCTGCAGACAATTTGCTGTTTCGTCGGAGGGGCTTCCTCAAGCGAAAGGCAGCTTTCCCCGTTCAGTTCCCGTACCGTTCGCTCAAGGACCACAGAAAAATTTTTGCGGATGAAGGCCGGGTTCGTCAGGGCGAGATCGAGCGCGGTCTTAATGCCCAGTACATTCAGCTTGCGTGCAATACGGTTACCCACCCCCCAGATTTCTTCAACCGGCTGCAGTGAAAGCAGTTTCCGCGTTCTCTGCGGATTTCCCCTGGTCAGAGCAAGTACGCCACGAAACTGTTTCCACTCTTTTGAGGCCCACTGGGCTGATTTTGCGAGGGTCTTCGTTGGTCCGGCGCCCACGCCAATGGTCAGGTGGGTACAGTCATACACGTGCTGACGCAGCTGCCGGCCGAAGTCCTCAAGCTCCATACAGTGCTCCACGCCGGTCAAATCGAGGAACATCTCATCAATTGAATACTGTTCCACTCTGGGGGCCAGTTCCTCCAGGCTGTTCATCACGCGCGCCAACATCGAGGCATAAAGTTCATAGTTACTTGAAAACGCATATATTTTTTCCGGGTATCTTTCGTTTTTTATCTGAAACCACGGAGTTCCCATTTTGATCCAGGGCTTCGCCTCGGCACTGCGAGCGATTACATTCCCGTCGTTGTTGCTCAGGACGACTATCGGCTTTCCTTTCAAATCCGGGCGGAAAACACGTTCACAGCTGGCATAGAAGCTGTTCACATCGGCCAGGGCAAACATCAGTACATCTCCCTCGGGCGGTGGATGATATGCGTGACGACGCCAAAGATATCCAGCTCGTCGGGATCAGGATAAATCGGCGACCAGGAGGCATTCATGGGCTGCAGCGTCAGTCGCGGCGTCAGCAGAAGCCGTTTCACCGTAAACTCCCCCTGCATGCTGGCGACAACGATATCGCCGTGCCGCGGCTTTTCAGCACTGTCCACAACCAGCAGATCGCCATTGTACAGACTGCCGTCGGCCATGCTGTCTCCGCTGGCACGCAGGTAGTACGTCGCGCTCGGATGCCGTATGCAGTAATCATGGAGATCCAGATCGGACTCGACATAGTCAGCAGCAGGGCTGGGAAAACCGCAGCTGGCCAGATCGGCAAACAATGGATGGGCCTGTGGCGGGAGTTCTTTCCCGGTGCTGAAAAGTTGTAGTTTCATCTTTCCTCCTGACACTCTAATTTTACTGGTTATACATACAGTGTTCACCGGGAGACCGGTAGAGATCAAGGGGTGAAAGTCCCCGACCATTGAAGGACCAGCAATCCACAAGGTCCCCGAGTCATGCGTTGCATACCGCGAGGTATGGGGCGAAGCGTTGACAGGGGTGTTGACAGGCCAGCCATTGAGCCACGAAATGTATATTAAATTACCGGGTGCCGACGTTGTACTGTTAACGGAAGGCAACATCATAGGGTGCGATACTGCGAGTGCCACATGGACCCGGCGGGGTCTGAGACCCTGGCATGTCAATACGATCTCTACGCGGGAACCGGGAGATCTCCCCTCTGACCATCTGCCAGTGTCGGAGACGGCCCGCACCGGGAAGACGAGGAGTCATAGCCGGTGATGTACGGAGAGGAGAAGTCGGACTCGCTCATAGTAGCGGCGAAGCAGGCGAACAACCCGAAAGGAGCGGAGTCAGTGGAGCGAAGGAGCGGGGCCAAGGGGAACGCGGAACAGCCACACATGCGCCGGACACAGAGCCGGGAAAGCATGTCACAGAGGCTGTCACGCGTGCGGGAAGCTGCGAAGCAGCGGAAGAAAGAACGGTTTACAGCATTGTTCCACCTGCTGACAGTCGAAGCACTGGAAGCCGCATTCCTCTCCCTGAGCAGGAAAGCGGCCGCCGGAGTGGATGGCATCAGGTGGATGGACTACGCCGGAAACATGAAGAACAACATAACAGATCTGCACCGGAGGCTACATTAGGGCAGCTACAGGGCGCAGCCCGGCAGGCGTCACTACATCCCAAAAGCGGATGGAAAACAACGCCCGCTCGGCATCGCCTCGCTGGAGGACAAGATCGTCCAGTATGCGCTGGTGAAAATCCTGAACGCAGTCTATGAAAACGACTTTATGGGGTTCTCATACGGGTTCAGACCCGGGCGAAGCCAGCACGATGCACTGGACGCACTGGCCACAGGGCTGGTACGCACTAACGTAAACTGGGTACTGGATGCCGACATCAGTCAGTTCTTCGACAGGGTGAGCCACGAATGGCTGATCAGGTTCACAGAGCATCGGATCGGCGACCGGAGCGTAATCAGGCTCATACGTAAGTGGCTCACAGCCGGGACGTTGGAGGAGGGTCAATGGCGAGCAACGGAGGAAGGCACCCCACAGGGTGCGGTCATCTCACCGCTGCTGGCAAACATATACCTCCACTACGTCTTCGATCTGTGGGCGCATCAGTGGCGACGTCGCTATGCCACAGGCAATGTGGTAATGGTCAGATACGCCGATGACATCGTCATCGGGTTCGACAAACGATACGATGCCCGGCGCTTCCGTATAGCCATGCAGCGCAGACTGAGGGAGTTCGGACTCACGGTTCACCCGGAGAAAACCCGTCTGATGGAGTTCGGCCGCTTCGCTGCCGAAAACCGTGCCATCAGGGGAAAAGGCAAACCAGAAACGTTCAACTTCCTCGGGTTCACGCACATCAGCGGGAAAGATCGCAACGGCAGGTTCATGCTGATACGAAAGACCCGCCGGGATCGGATGACGGCAACTCTGAAAGCCATCAAAGACGGTCTGCGAAGGCGCTGGCATTACTCAATCCCCGAACAGGGAAAATGGCTCAGGAGAGTGGTTCAGGGATACCTGAACTATCACTCGGTACCGGGCAACTTCCCCACCATGCAGAAGTTCAGGACACACGTAACAAACCTCTGGCGCCGGGCGCTCAGGCGCAGGAGCCAGAAGGATGATACGACCTGGACGAAAGCAAACAAACTGGCAGCCGCATGGCTACCAAGGGTTCGGGTTCTTCATCCATGGCCTGTGGAGCGGTTCACCGCCAGACACCCGAGGCAGGAGCCCGGTGCGTAAATCGCGCACGCCGGGATCTGTGCGGGGGGTATCCGGTAACGGGTATCCCTACCGCGACATATTTAACAGCGTGACGATAATCCAGATCGCCTGCCGGATAATGGTGCCAACTTACTGATTTAGTGTACGATGGTGTCTTTGAGGTGCTCCAGTGGCTTCCATCTCCATCAGTTGTCCCTCCTGCTCAGCTACTGAAGGCGTGGTGCGTAACGGTAAAAGTACTGCCGGACATCAGCGCTATCTCTGCTCTCACTGCCGTAAAACATGGCAGCTACAGTTCACTTACACCGCCTCTCAGCCCGGTACGCACCAGAAAATCATTGATATGGCCATGAATGGCGTTGGATGCCGGGCAACCGCCCGCATTATGGGCGTTGGCCTCAACACGATTTTACGTCACTTAAAAAACTCAGACCGCAGTCGGTAACCTCACGCATACAACCGGGCAGTGACGTCATTGTCTGCGCGGAAATGGACGAACAGTGGGGCTACGTCGGGGCTAAATCACGTCAGCGCTGGTTATTTTACGCCTATGGCAGGATGTGCAGGACGGTGGTGGCACGCGTCTTTGGTGAGCGTACTCTGGCCACGCTGGAGCGTCTTCCGGGCCTGCTGTCGGCCTTTGAGGTCGTGGTATGGATGACGGATGGCTGGCCGCTTTATGAATCCCGCCTGAAGGGAGAACTGCACGTTATCAGCAAGCGATATACGCAGCGAATTGAGCGGCATAACCAGAATCTGAGGCAGCATCTGGCAAGGCTGGGCAGGAAGTCACTGTCGTTCTCAAAATCGGTGGCGCTGCATGACAAAGTCATCGGGCATTATCTGAACATAAAACACTATCAGTAAGTTGGAGTCATTACCAACCAGTTCACCACCTACTCGCTCCGCGATTGTGGCAGTCTTCGAAATCCCCGGACGATCCGCCTTTATGAAAGTCTTGCTCAATTCAAATCTTCAGGCTTATGGGTTACTACTCATGCTTGGTTAAATGACCGTTTCGTCTTACCGGAATCCCAGCAGAAGAACTTGGCAGAGTTGAAACGATCTTTCCTTGATCCTGCACTCAAGCAGATAAATGAGAAAACACCTTTACTTGCTAAGTATAGTATTGATGATTCAGGAAAATTTCTGTTCTCAATAATTGATAAGCAAAATCCCGTCTGACATAAATCAGCACACATGAGCCTGTCATTTGACAAATTTTTGTCATGAAGATGGGCGGATTTCCACACAGCACCGGCGCCCGGTAAGGTGGGCGGATTCCCACACGGCACCGGCGCCCGGCAAGATGGGCGGATTTCCACACAGCACCGGCGCCCGGTAAGGTGGGCGGATTTCCACACAGCACCGGCGCCCGGCAAGGTGGGCGGATTCCCACACGGCACCGGCGCCCGGCAAGATGGGCGGATTTCCACACAGCACCGGCGCCCGGTAAGGTGGGCGGATTTCCACACAGCACCGGCGCCCGGCAAGGTGGGCGGATTCCCACACGGCACCGGCGC
>NZ_JBEAFR010000009.1:0-28509 GCF_040062315.1 Klebsiella sp. GW_Kp181 | reverse complement strand
CCATCCTGACGGATGGGCTTTTTGCGTTTTTGTCGTCTGAAACTGCCGGACATCGTTCTCCCTGTATCCAATATCCCTCATGAATCCTGCCGGATTTATGCTGTCCGAGGGTATCGCTGGCTCTCATGCGCAGAATCTATACAGATAACGTTTTATCTTTTATTGCCTGCATCATCCTTGTGAGCGTCTCTGTTTCTGTGGAGGCCGCCCCGAAAACTACCAATTAGCCGCTACGAAGAATGAAAATACATTTATGGCAGCGTAATTATTTATTGGAAAATAATCGACGATAAATTCGCTTTCTGAATGAAATAATATCCTGAGGCGTTTTTTTCTATTGATTGGCAATTGACAAAGAAATAACCATATATATAAACCTGCTTCTTAATATTTAATGTGAATTATTTTAAGAATATTTCTGTACTAATTCTTAAGTTACTCTAATGTAAATATATTAACAAACAGGTGAGAAAGCTTCGCGACGCGGCGGGCTATGGGCATAACCGCTGGACTTTTTCAGCGAAATGTCTTAGTGTCCTTAACACTTTGTTAACTCGATCTGGTTTAAGTTAATTCAAATTTGCTAAAAACATAGGGTGCATTGCCTGTATGGAAGCTAACCCGGTAACGTCTTTTGACGAATAATGCATGTTACCGGCTGGCAATATGAGAATAGTAATGAAAATTCTGATTAACTGGCCTCCTTTGCGCCAACTGATAAATTATATCCAGGAGCGTTTTACCTTTCTGGTTTTGCTCTGCTGGCCGGCGATTATCTGGCTGGTTTGTTGGCTGCTCGTATGGCTAACGGAGAGTGTAATGACGATGCTGGGCAAGTCGGTAGACCACTCATTTACCGTGAATTTACAGCCTTTTATGACGCTAAGTACGCTGCTGCGAATCTCCGTTAGCTGGGTGCTGCTGCTATTTATCCTGTTCAGCATGGCGATGGGATTCACCTGGCTCCTGCGGCGCTTTATGAACCGTAAGAAATAGAGCCGGTACGGCGACAAGCGGCGATACCGGCATGACCTCAGGCCATTTCCCCGATCGTCTTACGAAAACGCAGTAGCGCGATAGTAAAAAACACGCCACCGATAGCCAGCAGCGTCAGAAACTGCGGCCAGACGATAGAGAAATCAGCGCCTCGATAAAGAATAGCCTGCGCCAGACTAACAAAGTGGGTTGTCGGCATGGTGAGCATAATGTCCTGTACTGCCTGCGGCATACTTTCGCGAGGCGTGGAGCCGCCGGATAGCATCTGCAGTGGCAAAAGCACCAGAATCATCAGCAGCCCCAGCTGCGGCATTGAACGCGCCACCGTCCCCATAAAAATGCCGATTGAGGTGGTAGCAAACAGGCTCAGGGCTACCCCCAGCATAAATAGCGGTATTGAGCCCTCTATCGGTACCTGCAGAACCCCCTGAACCATCAGCATCAGCGAGAGCCCGGAAACCACCAGCACCACCAGCCCCATTGACCATATCTTTGCCATCATGATTTCGAACGGCGTGACCGGCATAACCAGCAGGTGCTCCACGGTACCATGTTCCCGCTCGCGTATCAGCGCCGACCCGGTCAGCACGATCGCCAGCATGGTGATATTGTTAATGATTGCCATGACGGCGCCGAAACGCTCCTGCTCCAGATTCGGGTTAAAACGCATTCTGACGGCCAGCTCAACCGGCAGCGTGCCGTTGTCCCGGTAGCGGGCGACAAAGCTGTTCACCTCGCCGGTGACAATATTCTGGATATAGCTATTGCCGGTAAACGCCTGGCTCATTCGCGTCGCGTCCACGTTAACCTGCAGCTCGGGCTGGCGTCCGGCCAGAACGTCGCGCTGAAAATCCGGCGGAATATTGATGGCGAAAGTATACCGCCCCGCATCCAGTCCGGCGTCCATCTCATCAGCTGTAATCAGCTCCGGAGGCAAAAACCAGGGCCGGTAAAAACCATTGATGATACGCGATGAAAGCTGCGACTTATCCATGTCGGCAATAGCGATGGGCGCCAGATGCAGCGAACCCGGCATGACGGTTGCGGAGGAGTAAACCGAGACGGTAAAAGCGAAGACAATTAACGTCAGCATCGCTTTATCGCCCAGCAGGCTACGGAGCTCTTTCATTCCCAAATTATAAATATTGCGTAGTCCGCGCATTATCCCTCCTGTTTTTTCAACAGCCACACGCTCAGGCCCAGCACCAGCGGAACCGCGATAAGTAGCGGAATAAAGGATCCCCACAGGTCGGTCAGATTCAGCGCTTTGGAAAACGTTCCTCGCGCAATCGTCAGAAAGTGGCTGGTTGGATAAATCTGGCCAATCCAGCGCCCAGGCCCTTCCAGCGAGGCGACGGGGTCGATCATCCCGGAAAACTGCGTCGCCGGGATAAGCGTAATGATCGCGGTGCCGAAAATCGCCGCAATCTGACTTTTCATAAAGGTTGAAATCAGCAGGCCAAGTCCGGTGGCGATAGTGACGTAGAGCAGCGCGGCCAGGGTGAGCGTCAGAAAACTCCCTTTGTGCGGTACGCCAAAGACAAAGACCGACAGTGCGCAGAGCAGAAAGAAGTTAAACATCCCCAGTACGATATACGGCACCTGTTTACCCAGCAGAAATTCGCTGCGGGTGGTTGGCGTCACGTATAAATTGATGATTGAACCAAGCTCTTTCTCGCGGACCACGCTGAGCGCGCTGAGCATCGCCGGGATCATCATCAACAGTAGCGGGATCACCGCCGGAACAATCGCCGGCAGGCTCTTCACATCCGGGTTATAGCGGTAGCGGGTCTCAATGGAAATCAGTGAAGTATCGCGATTGGGGCTAGCCTGGCGGCTGGCCATCTCCTGCAGCCAGGCCAGATGCATGGCCTGCACGTAGCCGCGCACGGTTTCCGCGCGGTTCGGCATCGCGCCGTCCACCCAGACGCCAATTTGCACCGGCGTCCCTCGGGCGATATCGCGGCCAAAGTTGGGCGGGATCTCGATAGCCACCGCCAGCTCGCCGTTGCGCATTCTTCTGTCCAGTTCACTATAGCTTTGTAGCGGTGGCTGTTCGATGAAGTAGCGCGAGCCGGCGATATTTTGCGACCATCCCTGGCTGCTGACGGTCTGGTCGCGGTCGAGCACCGCAAATCGCAGATCTTCGACGTCCATACTGATCCCGTAACCCATGATAAACATCAGGATCACCGTGCCGAGCAGCGCCAGGGTCGATCTAACCGGATCGCGGCGCAGCTCAAGCGCCTCGCGGCGACTGTAGCTAAACAGGCGCTGCAGGCTGAACGCCTGTCGCGGCACACTGCTTTCGGTTTTGTGTTCTATCGCGGGAACCGCTGTAGCCTGCGCATCTGGCGGCTGCGTCGCCTCTGCCGCCTCCTGTAGCCAGGCGATAAATGCCTCTTCAAGCGTGGCCGAACCGCGCTGTTCGACCAGTGCCTGCGGCGTATCGCTGGCCAGGACTTTTCCGGCATGCATCAGCGAAATGCGATCGCAGCGTTCCGCTTCATTCATAAAGTGGGTGGAGATAAAAATGGTCACCCGATCCTGACGGGCCAGATCGACCATTAGCTGCCAGAACATATCCCTGGCCACCGGATCGACGCCGGAGGTAGGTTCGTCAAGGATTAACATTTCCGGGCGATGAATCACCGCGACCGCCAGCGAGAGCCGCTGACGAATACCTAACGGTAGCGAAGCGGGCAGGGTATCCTCTACCTCTTCCAGCATAAAGCGCTGGCTTATTTCGGCGATCCGCCCGGGGATCTCCGCATCCGGAATGTGGAACAGGCGGGCATGCAGCTCAAGGTTTTGCCGTACGGTCAGTTCGCTATAGAGAGAGAAGGCCTGCGACATATAGCCGACGCGGCGGCGGGTTTCGATATCTCTGGGATCGACCGGTTGTCCAAACAGCCACGCCTCGCCTTCGCTGGCCGGTAGCAGTCCGGTCAGCATTTTCATGGTTGTTGATTTGCCGCAGCCGTTAGATCCGAGGAAGCCGAAAATCTCGCCGCGGGCGATGCGAAAGTTGACGTGATCAACGGCGACAAATTGACCGAAGCGCATCGTCAGCCCGCGCGCTTCAATCGCAATTTCGCTTTCATCGGCATTGCGCGGTGGGATGATCACTTCTTTATGCGCCAGGCGCTGGGCTTCGGGAAGCAGAGCGATAAACGCCTGTTCCAGCGTCTGACTTGCCGTATGCGCTTTAAGCTCATCGGCGCTGCCGGTTGCCAGAACTTCCCCCGCGTTCATGGCTACCAGCCAGTCAAAACGTTCCGCCTCCTCCATGTAAGCGGTGGCGACCAGCACGCTCATGTCCGGCTGACGCTGGCGAATGCTGTCGATCAGATCCCAAAACTGCGCTCGCGAGAGGGGATCGACGCCGGTGGTAGGTTCATCAAGAATCAGCAGCTGCGGGTCGTGAATAAGCGCGCAGCACAGGCCGAGCTTTTGCTTCATCCCGCCGGAGAGTTTTCCCGCCGGACGGTCGCGAAACGGCGCCAGGCCGGTACTCTGGAGCAACTCATTGATGCGGATGTCGCGTTCGGCTTTATCATGGCCGAACAGACGGGCAAAGAAATCGACATTTTCATAGACCGACAGGGTATGGTAGAGGTTCTTTCCTAGCCCCTGCGGCATCCAGGCGATTTTCGGGCAGACGTCCCGGCGATGGCGCACATCGCTCATATCGCCGCCGAGCACCATGACGTTACCGTGCTCAATCACTCGCGCGCCGGAGATCAACGATAGCAGGCTGGACTTGCCCACGCCGTCAGGCCCGATCAGGCCCACCATACAGCGGGCGGGAATGCTCAGCGTAATGTCCTTCAGCGCGACGGTTGCGCCAAAGTGCTGGCTGACGTTTTCCAGGCGGGCGACGGTTTTCATTGCGGCAACCTCACCTTCAGCGCTTCAGGCCACGCCTGCTGGTTATCCAGACGGACCCATGCCATACCGGGCAGGCCGGTCTTCACATACTCCAGATGCTCTGCCAGCAGCTCTGGCGGAATGCGGGCTTTCACGCGGAACATCAGCTTTAGCCGTTCATCGCTGGTTTCCACCGTTTTGGGCGTAAACTGCGCCACGCTGGCGACAAAACTGATATTGGCGGGAATCACCAGATTCGGCGCGGCATCAAGGATAATTCGCGCTTCGCTGCCCAGCGCCAGCAGACCCGCCTGCTCGGTCGGCAGGAAGAAGGTCATATAAACGTCGGACAAGTCGACCATATTCAGCACCCGGCCTCCCGCCGCCAGTACCTCTCCCGGTTCGGCAACGCGGTACTGAATACGGCCATCGCGCGGCGCTTTCAGCTCGCTATCGTCGATGTCGGCGATAATCCGCCGTTCGGTCGCCTGGGCGGCCTCGACCCGGGTTTGCGCCTGAATGATGCTGGTTCGCGCCGCCTCAATCGCGGCCCTGGCGGCAGAGACCTGAGCTTTCGCGGATTCCAGCGCCGCCCTGGCGCTTTCTGCCGCCGCCTGGTCGTCATCCAGCTGCTGGGCGGAGACCGCACCGCGCTGCGAGAGCGTGCTGGAGCGGACGTGGCGTTTAGCCGAGGAGTTCAGCTCCGCCTGCCGCTGCTTCACCACCGCTTCCGTGGCGCGCATTTCGCTTTGACGCTGGTCGAGCAGGGCTTTCGCGGCGGCAATCGCGCTCTCTGCTTCCTTGATTTGCGCGGCGGCCTCCAGCCGCTGTTCGTTGAGCACTCGGGTGTCCATACGCGCGAGCACATCGCCCTGACGAACAAACTGCCCCTCTTTGACCAGGATGGTATCGATACGTCCGGCGGTTTTGGTGGCAATATCGACTTCTGTGGCTTCGATTCTACCGTTACTGCTGGCAAATCCTGCCGGAACCCCCGGCGGGCGCAGCATCCACCATGCCGCAGCGGCAATCACCACTGCTAAACCAATAACGTATCCAACCCAACGTCGTTTGATTTTGTCCATACGCGACTCGCTTTTTTCCATTGGCTGAGTGGTGCGCGCTTCTCCTCCGCATGGCGAAGTTTCGTCTCTTCAGGAAAGGGAGGAATCGGGGATAAGGCCAACCGGCGCAGGGTTCCAGCAGCGCTGCTAACCGGTCAGAAGGAGGTGCGATCAATGTGGTCATCATCAGCAATCCTCGCCTTAAATGAAACACGCATATTTATTGCTACCGTCAATGTCATACTAACACCCGCGATGAGTATGTCCATATACAAAGCAGGGTCTTGTCGTTGAGTTAACATAAAAACGGTCCGCAGCGCAGTGGGTCAATATTATCCATTATGCTTATTGGGTTTTATGCTCCGGATACCGGCGCAGATAATCTTTCCGCGCTTCATTAAATCATCGTACATATAAGCTATTTTTCAGCGCTAATAACCAGAGGATATTATTCCCGGGCGACTGGTGCATTTTTAATCTGGTTGCTCCTGGAGAACTGTTGTATGATCGGCGGCCCTGAAAATACACTCACGCCGGGCGAGCGCTTTATTCAATGAAAGATGAAAGCCAAAAATATATCTCAATTATTTTTAAGGAGTGGTTGCCGCTGTACGACAGCCTGACGCCGGAAGTGAGGGCGGTACTTAAAAATATTGCCGGGCAGCAGGCGGAGGCGTTAGCGACCCGTTTTTATGATTTTATTTTCCAGGATCCTGACATCGCGCGGCACCTTAGCTATGACTTAGTTCAGGAACGGCTCAGCAGCTCGCTGGCCGGATGGGTGAAAGATATCCTGATGTGCGATAAGGAAAATTTGCAGGCGCTGGCGGAGCGGCAGTATCTGATCGGCAGCATTCATTCACGCATCGGAATCCCGGCAGAGGCGGTACTTCGCGGCGCGCGCCAGCTGAAAGCCGGGCTGATTGAAAATATCCGCGATAGTCACTTCGATCGCGAGACCAGCGTCGCCGCCATCTACTACGCCATCATGGCCATTAATATGGCGGTAGAAATGATGTGCCATGCCTATACCCTGTCGCACTATCGGGCGACGAAAAATGAAGAGGCCTACCGCCTGTATAGCCTGATGGATAACGTGCCGCTGGAATATGGCAAACAGCAGGCTTCGCTCTCCGGATGGGAAAATACCGCTATTTTTAATATTGTCAGCGATAATAAAACGGATATTAACGGGGCGTTATTATCTGATTCGGAATTTGGCCTGTGGTTCCGCCATAAATGCGTGCGTTATTTTAACAAAAATCCGCAAATGCAGGAAATCGCCGATTTAATTAGCAAGGTGGATGCGCTGTTATCCGCCTGGAAATCCTCATCTGACGGTTCTGAGTATAAAAATACGCAGGCTCTGCTGCAGGGGATCCATATCCATTGCCAGCAGATCGGCAGCCAGCTGGGCGTGCTGTTTAGCAGCCTGTCGCAGATGCAAAGCGGTAAAGATACGTTGACCAGCCTGCTGAACCGCCGCTATCTGCCGGTGGTGCTTAAGCATGAAGTGACGCTGGCGATGGAATATGAACTGCCGATGACGGTGGCGATTATCGATATCGACCACTTTAAAGAGATCAATGATAGCTGGGGTCATATGGTCGGCGACCGGGCGATTAAGCACGTTGCGGAGCTGCTCAGCGATAATATTCGCTCCAGCGATTATATCTTCCGCTACGGCGGCGAAGAGTTTCTGCTGGTGCTGGTGGAGACCGGCGCTGCGGAAGCCTTTACTATCCTCGAACGGCTGCGTAAAAAAATCAGCCAGCTGGCATTTAGCGTTGGCGCTGACAATGAGATTTCGATTACCGCCAGCATCGGCTACGCCGTCCACTCCGGTCATCCGGATTACAATCTGCTGCTGCGCGATGCCGACAGCGCGCTGTACGTCGCCAAGCGCAATGGGCGCAACTGCGTGAAGATGCATGAAGGCGACGGGAATTAATCTGCCAATCTGCCGAGGCCTTCCCGGAGGCGGCGCGCTGCGCCTGTCCGGGCTACCTGACCGCAGGCGGCTGTGCAACTGTAGCCCGGGCAAGGCGCGTCAGGCGCCGCCCCCGGGAGAGACATGGCAACGGCTTTCAACGCGGAGAGCCTTTCCGGAGGCGGCGCGCTGCGCCTGTCCGGGCTACCTGACCGCAGGCGGCTGTGAACCTGTAGCCCGGGCAAGGCGCGTCAGGCGCCGCCCCCGGGAGAGATATGGCAACGGCTTTCAACGCGGAGATATTTCCACGCCTCAAAACAGCACCGGCAGCCCCAGCCCGCGTTTTACTTCATGCAGCGTCCGTTGTGTCAGTTCGTGCGCCCGTTCGCTTCCCCGGCGCAGCAGCGCCAGCAGCATGCCTTTATCCTGAATATAAGTCGCCCGACGCTCGCGTATCGGCGCCAGCAGCTCCTGTAAGCAGGTCTCCAGCGCGTTTTTGCACTGCCTGTCTCCCAGTCCTCCGCGCCGATAGTGGGCTTTCATCTCGGCAACGAAGGCCTTATCAGCATGAAAGGCGTCGAGATAAGTAAAGACCACATTGCCTTCTGTCTGACCCGGGTCGGCGACCCGCAGATGATTCGGATCGGTATACATGGCGCTGACCGCACGATGGATCTCCTCTTCGCTGGCCGAAAGGGTGAGCGTGTTGCCCAGCGATTTCGACATTTTGGCGTTGCCATCGATGCCCGGCAGGCGGCTGACGTCGCTGAGCAGCGCTTTGCAGTGCTGTAAGATCGGCGTCGTCGTCAGGCTATTCATTTTGTGCACGATCTCGTTGGTCTGTTCAATCATCGGTAGCTGATCGTCGCCAACCGGCACCAGTTCGGCCTTAAAGGCGGTGATATCGGCGGCCTGGCTTATGGGATAGGCTAAAAATCCCACCGGCAGCGAGCGGGAAAATCCCTTCTGGGCGATTTCATTTTTCACCGTCGGATTGCGTTCAACCCGGGCGACGGTGACGATATTCATATACAGCGCGCTGAGTTCGGCCAGCGCCGGCAGAGCGGATTGCAGGCAAATGGTGGTCTTCTGCGGATCGATACCGACGGCGAGATAATCGGCCATCACCTCAAGGATATTGCTGCTGATTTTTTGTGGGTTACTGCCGTTGTCGGTCAGTCCCTGTAGGTCCGCGACGAGGATAAACTGCTGATGGTCGTGCTGGAGCAGCACGCGCTGGCGCAGGGAACCAACGTAGTGGCCGAGGTGCAGCTGGCCGGTAGGACGGTCGCCGGTCAGGATCGTTTGGCTGGTGTTCATGAGTGACTCCTTAGGATGCTATCAGGCCGAAGGGCGACACTCAGAAACAACAAAGCCGCCTTCCGGCGGCTTTGATTAGAGGAAACGTGAAATCTTGCCGCCTGTTATGCAGGCAGCCACCAACGGCGGAAGTGAGAGATGACAACGTTTCTGTTCATCTTTTTATCCTGCCACGAAAAGTGGCGCGAGTGAAAGCCTTTTTTCATTTAGCGATAAACTGGCAGCAGGTTAAAACTGGATAAAACATGAATTATCGCGTTGGCGCCGCCGAAGCATAAAATCAGGATAATCATGGCATTGCCGCCCCAGACCCGATAGTTCGGGCTGCCGAAACGCCTGCGCGAGGCGCGCGCCAGCAGGGCGGGGACGATAGCGGCCCAGACGGTAGCGGCGAGACCGGCGAAGCCAATGGCGTAGATAAAACCGTCAGGCCACAGCAGACCGCCGGCGATCGGCGGCAGAAAGGTCACCAGCGCGGTTTTAAACCGCCCCAGCCGGCTATCGTCAAACTTAAACAGATCCGCCAGGTAATCGAACAGGCCGAGTGTTACGCCCAGGAATGAGCTGGCGACGGCGAAGTTGGAAAAGACGGTCAGCAATAAATCGAGAGTCGAACTGTTCAGCAGGCCGCTTAAGGTCTGCACCAGCACGTCGATGTTGCCGCCTTTTTCGGCGATAGCGATAAACGCCGGGCGCGGAATATTGCCCATTGTGCCGACCAGCCAGATGATATATAGCACCAGCGCCATCAGCGTGCCGAGCAGCAGGCAGCGGCGAATGATAAGCGGGTCTTTACCGTAGTACTTCATCAGGCTGGGGACGTTGCCGTGATAGCCAAAGGAGGCCAGGCAGAACGGCAGCGTCATCAGAACGTAGGGCAGATAGGACGCATTGACCTCCGCGCGGTTAAACAGAATCGCGGGCTCCACGTGCCACATCAGACCGCCAAAGGTCATAAAGAAGGTGAGAATTTTGGCGCCCAGCACGATAGTCGTCATCCGGCTTACCGCTTTCGTACTCAGCCAGACGATAAAGGCGACGATCAGCGCGAACGCCAGCCCGCCCAGGCGTGCGGGAACCGCGAGGTTCATCTGCGCAAAAGTATGCTGAATAACCGAACCGCTGGCGGAAATATAGGCGTAGGTCAGGATATATAATACAAAGGCGACGGTCAGACCGTTGATAATATTCCAGCCGTTTCCCAGTAAATCTTTCGTAATCGTGTCGAAGCTGGCGCCAATATGATAATTGAGATTGGCTTCGAGGATCATTAGCCCGGAATGCAGCATGCAAAACCAGGTAAAGATAAGCGCCAGCAGCGACCAGAAAAACCAGGCACCGGACATCACCACCGGTAAAGAAAACATGCCTGCGCCAATAATCGTGCCGCCGATAATCATCGCTCCGCCAATCAGCGATGGTGTATTAGTTGAGACCGCTTTTGAGACTGATAGTGTAGCCATAAGGTGCATTCCTCACGTGGCTATAATTATTATACCCGTCATACTTCAAGCTGCAGATGTGTAGGCTGCGTTCACTCACCCCAGTCACTTACCTCAGTAAGCTCCTGGGGATTAATGAGAGGCTCCTGCCTCTCACCGGCGGCCAGCCTTCGGCTGGTCAAATTCGTTCCCGACGAATTCGTCACTCTCTTGCCGCCTTTCTGCAACTCGAATTATTTAGGGTACAGATAACGGCTGCGGGCAAACGGCTACCCGGCGCAACCCGAATAATTGAGCTTAAAAAGATGGAGTTAAATTAATGGCGCTCTTATTGCGAGAGCGCCCTGATAGGGTTTATTTCACCGGTTTCAGTCTGGCGACGAAGTGGCGCAGTACCGGCGGTTCATAGGTGAAGGTGAGGCCCTTAATCGTAGCGGCGCGCGCCTTAACGGCGATCAGCGCATCAGCGATATAGTCCATATGATCGTTGGTATAAACCCGACGCGGAATGGTCAGGCGCAGCAGCTCCATCGGCGACGCCTTCTGCTTACCGGTTTCCGGGTCGCGTCCCAGCAGCAGGGAGCCGATTTCCACGCTGCGAATGCCCGCTTCCAGATACAGCTCGTTGTTTAGCGCGTGCGCCGGGAACTGCTCCGGCGGAATATGCGGCAGCAGCAGCTTAGCATCGACGAACACCGCATGGCCGCCGGTCGGATACTGAATCGGAATGCCGCCTTCGCGCAGGCGTTCACCGAGGTACTCCACCTGATTGATGCGATAAGCGAGGTAATCCTCGTTGGTCCCTTCTTCCAGACCGATAGCCAGCGCCTCCATATCGCGCCCCGCCAGGCCGCCGTAGGTGACAAAGCCTTCCATCGGCACGCAGCGAATGCGCACTTCGTTGAAGAGCTCTTCGTCATCGCGGAAGCAGCACAGTCCGCCAATATTCACCATCGGGTCTTTCTTGGCGGACATGGTCAGCATATCGCCGTACTGGTACATCTCGAGAATAATCTCTTTCACCGATTTATCGGCATAGCCCTCTTCGCGCTGTTTAATAAACCAGGCGTTTTCGCAGAAGCGGGCGGAGTCGATTACCACCGGAATATTGTTCTGGCGCGCAATTTGATACACCTCGCGCATATTCGCCAGCGATACCGGCTGGCCGCCGGAACTGTTACAGGTGACGGTAGTAATAATCGCCGCCACGTTTTCCGCGCCGTGCTCGGCGATGGTCGCTTTCAGTAAATCAATATCAAAGTTGCCTTTCCAGTCGTACCACGAGGTCGTGTCGAAGGCTTTCGGCGTCACCACGTTAATGGCTTTTGCGCCGTTAAGCTCCACGTGAGCGGCGGTAGTATCGAAGTGGAAGTTGGAAATAAACACCGGATGCGCCGACTTGCGGCGAGCAATCAGGCTTGGGAACAGAATCTGCTCCGCGCCGCGCCCCTGGTGGGTGGGAATGGTATACGGATAGCCGATAATCTCTTTGACCTTTTCACACAGATGCTGATAGTTACGCGACCCGGCGTAGGCTTCGTCGCCCATCATCAGCCCGGCCCATTGATGGTCGCTCATCGCGCCGGTGCCGGAGTCGGTCAGCAGGTCGATATACACGTCCTGGCTATTGAGCAAAAACGGGTTATAGCCCGCCTCTTCCAGCGCTTTGACGCGATCGTCAAAGGTGGTCATACGAATATTTTCGACCATTTTAATGCGGAACGGCTCAGGGATACGTTTCATTTATTTTCTCCATGGGAATGCTGTGCCGCGTCTGGCTATTTGGCGACAAGTAATGGGCGCAACAAATAGCGACTAAACGCAGTGCTGAATTAATTTTTTTAGGGAGTAAACAGCAGCGGAGAATTAACGAGGGAAGTCGTTGGAGATGCGGTGATCTAAATTATACCAGTCGTCCAGGCCGCCCTGGGCGATGAGGCGATAAATCGATTTTTGCGTCATGACATCGTCCTCTGTGGTTGAAGGGATGCCATAAAAATAAGGTAATATGAGAAAATAACCACGATTAAAATCACAAAAAATTAGTTATTGATAAGTGGAGTATAAAAATTTGACGCTCGTCGTATTTTTAGCGTTATTGATTATTTGGTTAGCAGGCGATGGTTTTTTGTTTTTTTAATTGCGCCAATGACGGCTTATTTAGTAGGGGTATTTAGCGCCTTCACCGCAATAAATGAAGGCGCAGGAGTGACTTACATGCTGGAAAAGACGTTCATAATGATGCCGCCGGAGATGATCAGCACCATGGCGAGGATGGCCGGAATATCCGGTTTCTGCTTATAGAGGATCATCGAGCAAATCGTGACGCCGACGATACCAAAGCCGCACCATAACGAGTAGGCGACGCCGACCGGAATAGTGCTCATCGCGCGGGTGAGGGCGAAGTAGCACAGGCCGTAGGCGCAGACCACCAGCACCGACGGCGCCAGTTTACTGAAGCCGTTGGTCTTTTTGATCATCGACGTGCCGGTGATTTCGGAGCCGATAGACAGCGCCAGCCATAAAAATCCGAGGTTAAACATATGCGATTCCTTTTCAGTTAGTTGGCGACTTTTTTGTCCAGCGATGAAGCAGCCGAGGCTTCTGCGGGCGCTTCCTCGCTCTCTTCGCTACCCATTTTGGAAAACAGATTCATGATCACAATACCGCTGGCGATAACCGCCATGCCGATAATGGCGGCGGTATCCGGGTGCTGGCCGTAAAACGCCATTCCCAGCGTCGATACCACGAGGATGCCGGTACCGGACCAGGTGGCGTAGGCCAGACCGACGGGAATATCTTTCACCGCGCGGGACAGCGAGTAGTAGCAGGTGCAATACAGCAGTACCAGCAGCCCGAGCAGCAGCATTTTGGTTATCCCTTCACTGCTGCCGAACATTTTGAGGGTGGAGGTGGCTGAGGTTTCGGAAACGATAACCAGCAGCATCCATAGCCAACACTTTGTTTTTGAAGACATAAGTTAAACTCCGGGTTTACTATTTAAGGTAAGGTTCTTTTTTTCTGTTTTTTAAAAAATCGATAGCGGCATCGGTTAACTGCGCTTGAGGCGCACCGGCCAGCGCCGGATTATTCACCACGTCTGTGACAGTGAGATAACGGCGCGGACCGCTCGCCGGCGCCACCGTTGCTTCGCGACCCGACGCCAGCTTCTCCAGCAATTCGTTCATGGTGCACAGCGTGACGCCGCATTCGGCCAGGCGGGAAAGCGTGGCCTGCATATGCCCGGCGTAAGCGGTATCAGGCTGCGCGCCCCGCAGCTGGTTAAGCTCGCTGGCGGGATCGCAGTGATAGCGCAGCGCCAGCACCGGCAGACCGCTCAGCAGAGCATCGTGCACGCGGCGGGCAAAGGGACTGTGCAGAGAACCATTCACCAGATCCGCCGCCAGCGGGTAGTCGAGAAATGGCAGCAGCAGCGCTTTATACGCAGCGGACGGCAGCCCATATTGCCAGTCAGCCGCCGGTAGCGTTTTACCGATACTCTGCCACTGCTCGCCGTCGTCAATGCCGCTATCCAGCGCCAGGTGCAGGCTCTCGCCGCAGCCGGCCAGCCGCTGGCGAATAGCGTGCCGGTAGCCCGCCGCGGCGGTCACCATTACCAGTACCGGCGGCCGCAGACGCTGGACAATGCGTTCAACCAGCGCTTCCATCTGTTGGTTGGTCATGGCGAGCCTCCGTTAGCCGATGAGCGCGACCTGCGCGCCGTTTTTCAAGCCGGCGGCGTTGGCCTCTTCGGTATCAATATGAAACTCCAGCGCGAAGTCTTCGCGTACCCGCACGACCACTTCATCGAAGGTCAACTGGCGTTCACCGTTGCTGCGGACGCTAACCTTCTGGCCGTTGGTGACGTTCAGCTGGCGGGCGTCCTGCGGTGACATATGGATATGCCGCCAGGCGCAGATCACCTGAGACCGCAGTTCAACGTGGCCTGCCGGGCCGATCAGCAGCGCGCTGCCCGCATTCTCCAGCTGGCCGGATTCGCGAACCGGTGCTTTGATGCCGAGGGTAAAGCAGTCGGCGCGGGAGATTTCCAGCTGCGATACCGGGCGGGTTGGGCCGAGGACGCGCACGTGGGTGAGCGAGCCCTTCGGACCGACCACAGTGACGCACTCCTGGGCGGCGAACTGTCCCGGCTGACGCAGCGGCTTAAACGGCGTCAGGACATAGCCCTTGCCAAACAACGCTTCGACGTCCTGCTGCGCCAGATGGACGTGACGGTTAGAGATGCCGACCGGGATAGCCGGCGCAACGTGGCTCAGGCGGGCGGCGATTTTTTCATGGAGCAGGGTGTCGATCATGCCTTCTTCCCTTTCCTCATCGCCGCGTTTTTATCTTCCGTCGCCGCGGGCGCGGCGGCGGGCTCAGTGGGTTCCCTTGTTTCCACAGCGGCGGGTGCGACGATTTCAGCCTCAAGCGGGGCTGCAGCGGCAGCTTCCGCACGCGGCGGATGGCCTTTGAGGGTGCTGAGGGCTTCCACGACGCTGCGTTCCGGACGAGCGATCGTCAGGGATTTCACCTGCGGGTCGATAAGCTCAGCGACGGCCACGCCGCGTTCGATGGCGGTGTGAATCGCGCTGATCTCCCCCTCAAAGCAGACGCTAACCAGCCCCGATCCGACTTTGCGGTAGCCAAAGCAGGTCACTCCTGCGCTTTTACAGGCGGCATCTACGGCCTGAACGGCGGCAACTAACCCTCGAGTTTCAATTACGCCTAAACTTTTCATTGTCGGCTCCTGTTAATGGCGGACTAAGCGAATATCAAAATCAAACTGCGTGAAGAACGTTTCCAGCCGGTCTAACTCTTCGGCGGAATATGTCGGGTCCCGGGCGATGGGGTAGGGCATATCGAGGCGCTCATATTTTTTGCGCCCGAGCTGGTGGTACGGCAGCATATCGATGCGGCGGATATTTCCGCGCTTCGCCAGCTTTTGTACATAATCAATGGCCCCGGTAATGGCATCGAACGAGTCGTTATAGCCGCGAACCAGCGGCATGCGGATAATGACGTTAGCGCCGGAATCCACCAGCCACTCCAGGTTGCGGCGAATGCCTTCGTTGCCAATGCCAAATAACGCTTTATGGTGCTCGCTATTAATTTGCTTAATATCGAATAAAAAGGTGTCGGTCACCGGCGCCAGCTTTTGATAATTAGCCAGCGGCGTAGTGCCCTGCGTTTCCACGGCGGTATTGAGCATCATCTTTTTGCATTCGCTAAAGAGCGCGACGGCAAAATCGGTCTGCAGGCTCATTTCTCCGCCGCCGATGGTGACGCCGCCGCCGGAGGAGATATAAAAGTCGTAGTCCTGCATGATGATCTCCATCAGTTCGCTGACGGTGACATCTTTACCCATAATATCCAGCGCGTTCTGCGTGCAGATCTCTTCGCACTTGCGGCAGCCGATACAGTCTTTATTGCGGTTGACGAAGTGCTTCATTTCGCCGTTTTCCTCCGCCCGATAATGAATTCCCGCCGGGCAGACGTTGACGCAGTCGCCGCAGTTAATGCATTTATCCTGGGAGAACATCACCTGAAACTGGCTATTCAGCCCTTCCGGGTTAGCGCACCACGGGCAGCGAATATTGCAGCCTTTGAAAAAAACCAGCGTGCGGATCCCATCGCCGTCATAGATCGAATATTTCTGAATATTGAATATTCGCCCGGTTAGTTCTTGTTTTGCGCTCACATTGACCTCCAGAAATACGATCGGGACATCCGTGTCCAAAAACGTCCGTGTTTTTATCAGAACTTCTCAATTACCGTACGGCTGATAATCTCGTCCTGAACTTCTTTGCACAGCTCAACGAAGTAGGCGCTGTAGCCCGCGACGCGGACGATCAGATCGCGGTATTTTTCCGGCTCCTGCTGGGCTTTTTTCAGCACTTCGTTATCGACATAGCTGAACTGCATCTGGCCATTGCCGAGAATCGACGCGGTGCGCAGCAGGGTAATCAGGCCGTGACGACCTTCCGGGGTATCCAGCAGCCCTTTGAGGAACTTGAAGTTGTGCACCATGCCGATATTCATGGTTTCGACGTTCATCTTGCTCACCGACTTGATGATCGCCGTCGGACCCTGTTTATCCGCGCCCTGAGTCGGGCTGATGCCGTCGGAGAGCGGCATCCATGCCAGGCGACCGTTCGGCGTGGCGTTGGTCAGCTCACCGATCGGCGTGTTGTTGGAGATGGACAGGGTGCCGTGGCTCAGGGTGGAGTAGAGCATCTTGTACTTACGGCACTCGCGCTCGGTCCACTCGGTGATATCCAGTGCATACTGGTCAACGTAGTTATCATCGTTGCCGTATTTCGGCGCGTTGAGGCAGTCGCGACGCAGGCCTTCAAAGCCTTCGAAGTTCGCCAGCAGCGCGTCGCGCATCTGCTCAAGGGTGTATTTCTTATCTTCAAACACCAGCTTACGAATCGCCGCCATGGAATCGACGTAGGTCGCCAGACCGGAGAAGATCAGCCCCGGGCCGTGGTTGATCATCGCGCCGCCGGCGGCAACGTCTTTCCCTTTTTCCATGCAGCCTTCTACCAGCAGCGACATCAGCGGCTTCGGCGCCACGTCGCGGTGCACGCGCTGGCTGATGACCGTACCGATCGCCGACAGGCGTACGATATGGGCAATCTGTTTTTTCACCGCCGCGTCGAACGCTTCGAAGGTGTGCAGGTCGCGCAGGTCGCCGGTATCCAGCCCCTGATAGCTGTCAAACAGCACCATCCGACCGCGGTTTAAAACGAACTCAATGGCGATGGGCCACTGGGTGTAGCCGGTGGAGGTCCACTGGTAGATGCGCCCGGATTTCTGCGGTTCGACGCAGCCCATCAGGCAGTAATCGCGGGCGTCTTCGAAATCGAAGCCTTTTCGCAGCATCATCTTGATATGGGAGTCGTCGAAGTGGCAGGCCGGGAAGCCCATCCCCGCTTTGACGACGTCGACGATTTTTTCCATATACTTCTGCGGCGACTGGTTGTGAATACGGCAGGCCAGCGACGGCTGGTAAACCTTCACGAAGCGCACGGCGTCCATGATCAGATAAGTCAGGTCGTTACAGGCATCGCCGCCGGAGCGCTTCTGACCGCCGACGGTCAGGTTGATAAACGGCTGATAGCCGGCGAAATATTTCGCCCCCAGCTCGCTGGACATCCACATCAGCTCGGCGCATTTGATGATAAACGCCTGCAGCAGCTCCAGAGCGGTGTCGTGAGTCAGGCGGCCTTCGCGGATATCGGCTTCAAACATCGGGTAGCAGTACTGGTCTACGCGACCCAGGGACAGCCCGGTCTGGTTCTCTTCAATTTCAAACAGCGATTCCACGGTCCAGATGCTCTGCAGCGCCTCCTGCAGCGTTTTCGGCGGGTTCGCCGGCACGTTCTGGTTCACCTCAGCGATGGTCAGCAGCTCGGCGCGGCGCTGGGCGTTCTGTTCAACGGCGGCCAGTTCGCGGGCGCGGGCGGCGATGCGGTGTGCGTAGTTAATCACCCCTTCGCAGGTTTCAATGGCCGCCTTGTAGTAGTAAATACGGTCGATATCTTCCGGGTTTTCCATGCTCAGGCTGGCAAGATGCGCCTCGGCGTCGGCTTTAATGCCGTTCATCCCTTTGGTAAACAGCAGCACATCGTAGCCCGGGCAGGTGTCGCCGCCGCCGTTGATCTGGTGGTAGGAGAGGTCGCTGACGAAGGTTTCGCCGCTGAATGCCCATACGCCCGCTTCGCGGTACTGGGCTTCGCAGATTTCGTCCAGCGAGCGGCCTTCCCAGAACGGTACGATCTCTTCGCGGATGGTTTTCTTATCTGCTTCGCTGATCTCAAACGGATCCTGCGGACGGGTGCTCATGGTATCGAGTTCATCGCGCACCCAGCGCCAGGCGATATCCGGCGAGAAGGCGCCCGCGCGCGGCTTGCCGCATGGATGACCGACGATCAGCTCATCATCCTGAATCAGAATTGGCGCGGTTTCGCAGGCGTGGCGGAAGGCTTTGGCGCGCAGCAGAATTGTCGGCATGCCGGGGTTGGCTTTGACCACTTCGGTAAAGGCCAGCGCGCGATAGATAGAGACGCTCGGGCGCACGGTCAGGTAGTGGTTGCGCAGGCGCTGCATGCGCGGAGTCAGCCCTTCTGCTGCCGGCGTATCGCCGGCGGCGGCAAACGGGGCGGCGGAAACGTGTTGTACTCCCTTGAACAGACGCACCGGCAGATTCAGGGCGCTCAGGTTTTGCTGCGCGCTGAGGAACATGTCGGAGAGTTCGTTGATGCGCGCATTCGCAAGGCTTGCGCCGTGCAGCATGGCGTCAAACATCGGATAACCGTCGATCGCGCAGGCGGCGCGCACTTCGCACAGTTCCGCCAGCTTGAACCACAGCGATTCGACGATTTCATACGCCTGCTGCGGGGAGAGCGCGCCGTTGTTGATATCGTGCTGGTAGTAAGGGAGCAGGGCTTTGTCGGCGCCTTCCGGGTTGACGGCGTAGCTGCCGTTATCCAGCTGGAGCGCCAGCTGGAACAGATAAAAGGCCTGGCACGCCTCTTTGAAGCTGCGCGCCGGATGCGCCGGAACATGGTGCAGAATGGCGGCGCTGTCCAGCAGTTCTGCCCGGCGGTAAGCGTTGGTTTCCGCGGCGGCCAGCTGTTCCGCGCTGTTGGCCAGGTTTTGCGCCAGCGCCAGCAGGGCATCGCAGGCGTAGATGGCCGCACGGCAGCCGTTGACTTCGTCCATGCCGCTGCGGCTGACGGCGCTGCCCAGCGCGCGGGTTTTCTCTTCCAGCTGATGTTTTATCGCCAGTACGCCTTTTTCGACCACCAGCTTGTAATCCGGGGAGTCGAGATCGCTATTCAGATTGAGAAACTGGAACGCGGACGGGCGACGGGCGGCGCTCTCGTCGTGGAAAATCGCCCCGTGCGGTTTGCGGGTCTGGTTGCCGACGATCAGCTCGTCGGCGCTGATGCACAGCGGCAGCTGGCGCATCAGTTCATAGAAACGGCGCGCCGGTTTGACGGCGGCGGGAACCCCGGCGATATCGCCATCAAGGGCGTTGAGCGTGGTGGCATGTTCGGTGCACAGGGTGCTTTTTTGTGAGAGTAAACGTTCTGCCAACACTTTGACGCGCGGCGTTAAGCTGTAGTGTGCCATGGGTAAGGTTCTCCAAATCTTGTTATCAGTGGCCCTGAACGGCGTTGCCGGTCCATGCCCGGCGATAGAGTTCGGTCAGTGCGTGAGCATCCGGCGCGCGTGGGTTCGTCGGGGTACAGCTGTCGCGTAACGCCTGGCCGACCATCTCCGCCAGCCGTTGTTCAAACTCGTCTGCAAGGACGCCGGTATCGCGGATGCCGGCCGGCATGCTCATTTCGTCTTTAAGCGCCTGAATGGCGACCAGCAGACTGGCGACGCCCTGGCGGGTAGTGGCCGCAGGCAGATCCAGCAGATGGGCTAATCGGGCATATTTGCGGGCGGCATCGGTATCGCACAGCCCGTGATAATCGGCGTTCCAGGCCACCACGTCCGCCATCAGCAGGGCGTTGGCGCGACCGTGGGGGACGCGAAACACGCCGCCGAGCGCGTGGGCAAGGCTGTGGGTAATGCCCAGCGAGGCGTTGGTGAAGGCCATGCCCGCCATGCAGGAAGCGTTGTGCATCTTTTCCCGCGCCAGCAGATCGCCACCGTTGCGCCAGCAGGTCGGCAGAAAGCGAAATACCTGCTGAACCACTTTCTCCGCCAGCGCATCGGAAAAGTCGCTGGCGGCGCGGGAGACATAGGCTTCCAGCGCGTGACACAGCACGTCCATCCCGGTATCGGCGGTGATCGCCGGCGGCACCGAGGCCACCAGCGCCGGGTCAAGAATGGCGATATCCGGCAGCAGCGACGGGTCCACCAGTACCAGCTTCTCGGCGTGGGCTTTTACCACTGAAAAGGCGGTGACTTCAGAGCCGGTGCCGCTGGTGGTGGGGATCGCCACAAAGCAGGGAGGCTCGCGGTGAGCGTCCGGACGGGTTTGCGCCAGGGCGAAAATAACCGCTTTGGCTGCATCAATCACCGAACCGCCGCCCAGCGCGATAACCAGATCCGGATAGCTGGTATCCATCCGCTTCATACCGCGCACCACGGTGGCGATATCCGGGTCGGCCACCACGTCGTCCCAGACCTGGAAAGCGATGCCGCGCGCATGGAGGATCTGCGTGACGCGATCGGCGAGGCCAAACTTAACCATCGCCTGGTCGGTGACCAGCAGCACGTTGCGGGCGGGCAGCTCGTTCAGGATGGCAAGCGCATCCTGACCAAAGCGAATCCGGGGTTTCAGCAAAAATTCACTCATTGGGTTATTGACTCCTTAAGCGTCCCGAAACACGTTCTCGACAATGGCGACCACCGACATGGCCTTGTAGCGCTCTTTGTTGAGCGCCAGGTACTCTTCGGCCAGCACGATGTCGTGCATACCGGCGCCGACGCTATCAACGGCAACCCAGGTCTGGTCTTTCATCGGCTGCTGGTCATCATCCAATTTGACGATCAGCAGCAGGTTGCTGCCCCGTAGCTCATCGCACTTCTGCGTGGCGACGACATGTCCGACTACCTTTGCGAGAATCATTGTTTTTATCGCCTTATATCAATGTGTTACTTACCGAGGCGTTCCAGCACCTGGCGGATGACGCGTTCCACGTTTTGCTCATTAATCTCGCTTTCCGCGCCGACGGCGGCGGCAGCCGCAAAGCGATCGTCGGCGCTGGCCGGATGGGCTGCGGTGGCGGCGGTCGCCGGGGCGTTAAAACGTTCATCGTCGAAGATGCTGCGGTTCGGGCCGGACGCCGGGCTGACGATGGTCGGCTGCGGTTCCGGGCGGCTACCCGGCGCGCGCAGTTCATCGATGGAGCGAACGCCGTAGCCCACTTTGCGGATGTTGAGCAGGTTCATCGGTCCGACGTTATCTGAGCTGGAGCCGCCGCCGACTGCGCCGCAGCCGAGGGTCAGGGCCGGAGTGATATTGGTGGTCGCGCCGATGCCACCCAGCGCCGCCGGGGTGTTGATCAGAATGCGGTTAACCGGTTTTTCCAGGCAGAACTGGCGGATGACGTCCTGATTGCGGGTGTGGATCACCAGCGTGTGGCCGAGGCCTTCGTTGGTCAACAGTTCCACGACGCGGTGACAGGCGGCTTTCCAGTCCTCTTCGACGTACAAGCCGAGTACCGGGCACAGTTTTTCCCGCGAGTAGGGGTTGGTATGCGATACCGTGGTCTGCTCGGCAATCAGCACTCGGGTGCTGGCCGGGACGCAGAAACCGGCCATCTGGCTCAGATAGAGCGCGGTTTTACCCACCACTTTAGGGTTGATGGTGCCGTTGGGACGCAGCAGCAGGGCCGCCATTTTCGCCGCTTCGTTTTCGTTCATGAAGTACGCGCCCTGCGCTTCCAGTTCGCGATGCACTTCGTCGTAGATGCAGCGTTCGACGATAATCGACTGCTCGGAGGCGCAGATCACGCCGTTATCGAAGGTTTTACTGGTGATGATATCTTTCACTGCGTGGGGGATATCGGCGCTGCGCTCGATAAACGCCGGGCCGTTACCCGGACCGCCGCTAATGGTCGGCGTGCCGGACGCGTAGGCGGCGCGCACCATGCCTTCGCCGCCGGTCGCCAGGATCAGCGACACGTCTTTGCTGTGCATCAGCTCTGAGGTGGCTTCGAGGGTCAGTTGGCTAATGGCGTCGACGCTACCGGCAGGCGCCCCTGCCGCTTCCGCCGCGCGCTTCACGATTTCAATCGCTTTCCAGCTGCACTGGCGGGCGCCGGGATGCGGGGAGAAGATAATCGCGTTGCCGGCCTTCAGGGCAATCAGCGTTTTGTAGATGACCGTGGAGGTCGGGTTGGTCGACGGTACCAGCGCACAAATCACCCCCAGCGGCACGCCCACGTCCATCACTTTTTGTAGCGGATCGTCATGAATGATGCCGACGGTCTTCATATCTTTGATGGCGTCGTAGACGCGCAGCGAGGCGAAGCGGTTCTTCAGCACTTTGTCCTGCCAGTTGCCAAAACCGGTTTCTTCCGCGGCCATTTTCGCCAGCGCTTCGGCATGATGCGCTGCTTCCTGGGCCACGTTTTTCACGATGGCGTCGATTTGCTGCTGCGAAAAGGTGGCCAGAATCGCCTGCGCCTTTTTGGCATTGCGCACCAGTTCCCGGGCGTTCTGCCGGGACTGCAAATCGTTATCCAGTTCAATCATGAGTCTATCCTTCATCAGACTAAAAGAGTGGAGACGGGGCGCGCCCTGTCAGGTCATGCTTTGTGCTGCGCCGCGATTTTTTCGATGTCGTTATGCGGACGCGCGATGACGCGAGAGGTGACGACTTCGCCGATGCGTTTTGCCGCTTCCACGCCGGAATCTACCGCGGCATTCACCGCGCCGACGTCGCCCTTCACCATCGCGGTGACCAGGCCGGAGCCGACGTTTTCATAGCCAATCAGCTCAACGTTAGCGGCTTTGCACATCGCATCCGCCGCTTCAATACAGGCCACCAGACCTTTGGTTTCGATAAGCCCTAGCGCTTCTTTCATCAGGTTTTTCTCCGGTTAATCTATGATTTTGTAATGCGAGACGATTTTGTTGATGTCGTTATGCGGGCGGGCGATAACCAGAGAAGTCACCACTTCGCCGATGCGCTGCGCGGATTCGACGCCGGAATCCACCGCCGCTTTCACCGCGCCGACGTCGCCCTTCACCATCGCGGTGACGAGGCCGGAGCCGACGTTTTCATAGCCAATCAGTTCAACGTTGGCGGCTTTACACATGGCATCCGCCGCTTCGATACAGGCCACCAGACCTTTGGTTTCGATCAGACCTAATGCATCACCCATTTGCGTTCTCCTGGCCATCAGGCCTTGTGTTTAATGACGATTTTGTTGATGTCGTTATGCGGACGAGCGATAACCAGCGAGGTCACCACTTCACCGATGCGCTGCGCGGATTCCACGCCGGAATCCACAGCCGCTTTCACTGCGCCGACGTCGCCCTTCACCATGACGGTCACCAGCCCCGAGCCGATGTTTTCATAGCTAATCAGCTCGACGTTGGCGGCTTTACACATCGCATCCGCGGCTTCAATGCAGGCCACCAGACCTTTGGTTTCGATAAGCCCTAATGCATCACCCATGGTTTCTCCTCCAGAACAGGTTTTGTGATTCGGAAAACCGACCGCGTAACGGCGTCAGGACGCGGATGCGGCGTTCGGGGTTCACTATAGGGAATGGCGAATGAAGTGAAATTTAAATCTGCTGACGTGGTATTTTTAGTCTTTTACTCTGTGATTTAGATTGGTTAAGGCGCTTATTTATGCATTTGTGCTGCGATGGCAGGGCGGATTGAGTGACGATTGTGGCGCTTTTTTCACCATTTAGCCTGAGGCGGATTGATGTTAATAAGTTGCTAATTTATTGCAGATCGGGGGTAATTTATTCCCATGCTAAGTGTGGGGAGGATCGTGTTTTCTTCGGCAGGCTAAATGCAAAACGTGCGGTTTTACTAACGGGAAAGCGAGGAAGGAAAAGCGGGTGTGAGCTTAGTCAAGCTTGCTGCCGGACTTCAGCGTGCAGACGTAGAGCGGGGAGTTGATAGAGCTGAGAAGAATGGCTTTCTCATTGAGCTTCTGTGCGTTGAGGAACAGGCCATCGTGGCTGTCGGACATCTCGCGCATAAAGTAGTCGAAGATCACGTCCGGCGACTCATCGATGGACGAGGCGCTGGATTCCCACTTGCTGATGCGATAGTGGCGCTCGGTGGTAGAGATGCGCTTGCTGGTGTAGCTGAATTTGACGTAGCGCTGGAGGTAAAGCCAGCCGGCGGCGGAATCGGTGTAGCCTTCAACGACCATCGACCCTTTGCCGTTGGCGGCAAAGTTGAAATGGATATTGCCGTTAACGTTCTCCTTCTCCATGTTCTCAAAGCGCATAATCGCTTTTGTCGAACAGCTCATTACCCCGCCGTTTTCGACCGGCAGCAGCTTCCAGGCGCAGAACCCGGCGGCGGCAATAAACACCAGGCTGGAGAGGGCGAAAAAGGGGCGCGGGGCGATTCTCATTGCGGCTTCCATGAATAATAAAAATAGTTATCGCAGTAGCTGAACGGGTTATCTTCATGCATCGCGCAGTGGGCGAGGAACACCCGGCCCAGACCGTTGGTTTCCAGCCGGTCGCCATAGAAGAAGACGAAGCGTTCGCCGGGCTTGCACTCCAGCTTCAGGCGCTGGCGTACAGCATCAAAATTCTTGCCGTAGGCGCTTTCGGCAACGGATCGCAGCATCTCATCGCTGGCCAGCAGTTCGCACTGGCTGTGGCGTATTTGCGTCAGGGTAATGGGGTGCGCTGTGCTGCCGCCGAGAAAACTGCAGACCACCAGCAGCAGGGCGATGGTGAGCAGGCAGCCGCCGGCCAGATACCAGCAGGTGCCGCGCGCGTGGCGACTGGAAACGGTCTTCTGTTCTGCCGGGGCGGTGGCCAGATCTGGCTCAGCTTCTGCCGCAGGCGCCGGTTCCGGCTCCGGGCTGGCGTCGAGCATCTCGATAGCGAGGTCCGGATTGAGCTGCAGCAATCCGCGCGATACGGTGACGATAATGTTGTCGATATCGTAGTGGCGAAAGGTTTTGCGCAGCATGCTCAGATATTGATTGAGATTGCTGTTGGATGAGGTTAACCCATTGTCATCCCAGACTTTTTTAAGCACTTCGTCGCGGCTGACCACCTCGGTGTGGCGCAGGAAGAACCACAGCAGCGCGTTGGCGGTGATGGACAGCTGGCTGTCCGCCTCATCGCTTCCCGGTAACGTTAGCGTGCCGTCCATTGCATCATAAATAAGACGGCCATGGATGTTATAGCGCATCGTGGCCTCAACATGCTTCACGCAGGAAGCGTCATCTTCGTCAAATCGCTGACCAGCGACTGCCGGTGCCTGGGGCTCATGGTGCGCCCCTCGGTTAATTCCGATAGCCAGATGCCGTCCGCCGCATAGCGCACCAGCGTGCCGGTATGGCTATTGTCCAGTTCATCCCCTTTCGCCAGATGGTCCAGCATCCAGTCGCGCCAGCATTTTCGCAGCACCGGTTCATCCGGCATGGCCAGCGACAGCACCATCAGCTGGCGGCTCTCCTGGGTGTCCGTGAGTTCCGGCGCCGACAGATAGCGCAGATAGGCGCGGGTAAATCGGCCATAAGAGACGTTATCCGCGGCCATAAGCTCTGAAATCGCTTCTTCCATAATCGCCAGCAGACGAGCAAAGAGAGCGAAAATCAGCGCCTGCTTGTTGGGGAAATGGTGCAGTAAGCCGCCTTTGCTGACGCCCGCTTCGCGCGCGACGGCGTTCAGCGACAGCGAGGCGATACCGTCCCGACCGGCGATAGTGGCTGCGGATTCCAGCAGCTGCTTATGCAGGCGGACAGGATCTTTTTTACGATGTTGGGCTTCCATATTCATGGCCCGAATCATACCGACCAGACGGTATGATTATTCTTGATCGCTATCAATATGCGAAGGGGCGTAGCGGGGCGTGATGCCGTTATTGCGTGGAGGCTCACAGTTCACCTTATGAATTGTGGTGATATTCGCCGCGCCGCGAATATGACCCACCGAGATTCACATAGGCTTCACGTGGATAGCGAGGCCATTTTCTCCAGGCGCCAGCTCCGGACGCAGGTTCAGAGAGGGGATCAAATAGTCGCCGTGATTCTGCCGACGGAAAGGAATGGGCGGCGTTTCAGAGAGGGTATCCAGCCGCCGGGCCAACTCCTCGCGCAGGATGGCGAAGCGCTGTTCATCGAGTTTGTCGGTGCGGTAGAACACCACCGGCGGCAGCACCTCAAATCCGGGATAGAACAGCATCCCGTGCTGAATGGGGAACAGAATGTCGTCGATAGACCCGTTAATTCCACGCGGAGCATAGTGCTCCGCCCATCCGCCGGCGGTAACGACCAGCATCGCCCGTTTACCCGAGAACGTGCCTTCGCCGTAGCGATCGCCCCAGTGCGTATCGCTGTGCTCGCCGACGCCGTAGGCAAACCCGTAAGCGTAAACCCGATCAATCCAGCCTTTCATGATGGCGGGCAGTGAAAACCACCACAGCGGGAACTGGAAAATCACCGTATCGGCCCACAGCAGCTTCTCCTGTTCGCCCACGATATCCGCGCTCTGCGTGCCGTGAGCGAAGGCATATTGCGAATCTCGCGTCGCCCGCCAGCTTGCACCCACCGGCGGGGCGCTGCTGTCGTCGGCATCAAATCCCGCCTTCCAGCGCATGGCGTAGAGATCGGACACCTGCACGTCGTGACCGGCGTTTTGTAGATGTTGCACGGTAAAATCTTTCAGCGCGCCGTTAAGCGAACGCGGTTCAGGATGGGCGTAAACCAGTAATATTTTCATTGAAATCATCTCAGCATAAGGGAGAGCTGCAGAGTAGAGTTGGCGGCGCTATAGTAGAAATGAATTACTTTAATGACAGGTATAGTCATGGTTAATCTCCAGCGTCTGGATCTCAATCTGCTACGCACGCTTCACGTCCTGCTTAGCGAAAATAACGTCACCCGGGCGGCGCAGCGCCTCAACCTGTCGCAGCCGTCGGTTAGCGTCCAACTGGCGAGACTGCGGGAAATTTTCGCCGACCCGCTGCTGCTGCCGGGGCCACGCGGAATGCAGCCCACCGCCCGCGCCGATGAACTGCGCGGGCCGCTGCGCGATGCGCTGCTGGCGCTGGAGCTGGCGTTGGCGCCGGTTCAGCCTTTTGACCCGGCCACGGCGGCGCAGACCTGGCGGGTGGCGGCGACCGACTATATGGCGTCGGCGATTTTGCTGCCGGCGCTCAACGCGCTGCGCATCGCCTCTCCGGCCAGCCGTCTGGCGCTGTTTGAGCTGCAGCCTTCGCGGCTGGTTCAGCAGGCGGATCGCGACGAAGTGGATCTGTTTTTTCACACGCGCGATGGTGCACCGCCCGCGCTGCATCAGCGTTTGTTGTTCCACGAACGCTACGTGCTTGCCGGGCGGGCCGGGCACCCGGCGCTGCAGTCGGCGTTAACTCTGGCGCAGTTCTGCCAGCTGGAACAGGTGATTGTCTCGCCGGACGGCGGAGGATTCAGCGCCGCGACCGATAGCGCGCTGGCGAATCTCGGTCTGGCGCGGCGAGTTGTCCTTTCCGTGCCACATTTCCTGTTTATGCTGGAGACGCTGCGCAATAGCGAGCTGGTGGCGGTGCTGCCGGAGCGGCTGGTGAGCGGAGCTGCGGGTCTGACGGTGGTCGAACCGCCGCTGGCGGTCGCCGGATTTGAGATGCTGATGCTGTGGCACGAGCGCTGGCACCGCGATCCGGCGCACCGGTGGCTGCGCCAGCAAATCGTAACGTCATTAGAGGATAAACCATGTTAAGCGGATTAAATCACCTGACCCTGGCGGTCAGCCAGCTGGCGCTGAGCGTGGCGTTTTATCAGCAGCTGCCGGGGATGACGCTGCACGCCCGCTGGGATAACGGCGCGTATTTTTCCTGCGGCGACCTCTGGCTGTGCCTGTCGCTGGACCCGCAGCGGCGCGTTACCCCGCCGGAGGAGAGCGACTACACCCACTACGCGTTCAGCATTGCGGAAGAGGATTTCGCGCTTTTTGTCGGGCGGCTGAATGCGGCTGGCGTGCCGGTTTGGAAAACCAACAAAAGCGAAGGCGCGTCGCACTATTTTCTCGACCCGGACGGCCACAAGCTGGAGCTGCACGTTGGCAACCTCGCCCAGCGCCTGGCGGCGTGCCGGGCGAAGCCCTATAAAGGTATGGTGTTTTTTGGCGAGGACGAACAGGCGGCCGGGAACCCGTAGCCCGATGTGATGGACGCCTCCCCCTTACGGCATCAAAGTGCCAGA